>JAOUDE010000375.1 GCA_029859455.1 Ignavibacteria bacterium
CAGGAGGCCCCGCGACTGATGCGGACAGCGAGTTCATCGTGGACATAATCCGCATTGTAGACCACCTCAAGTCCATCGAGACCCGCAGCGTCTTCGATACCGATCGTCGCGCTGTTCAGCACGCCGGTCACAGAGAGATACTGGTAGATGATCTCCCCGCTTGCCTTCAGCGTCACCTGGAACGTATACGTACCCAGCTCTCCGCCGCCGACATAGTGTTCGATATCCGTGTACTGCACGGTGAATGCGGTCGGTGATCCTTCGTAATGGATCGTCCCACCCTCGACCGGATTCAGATCGTCCCAAAAGGGGGCGATGACATTGTTGGGATCAATTGTGTCCGGAATCGGATCATTGCTGAAATCAGTCCCGTCCGTTCCGAACGTCAGGTAACCGTTGGAACAAATCTTGACCAATGTTTGATCGACGCCGTAGAAGCTGAACGTAAACGGCAGTGAGACCTCGAGGAACGCGTCATCAGTGAGAACGACCGGTGTTCCGGTGCCGCTGATATCGACCCAGTCGAACGCAGGGCCGCCGGGTTCATCGCTGTCGATCCATGTGTAGCCGAACGCGTCAGGTCCTCCGAGCCCCTCGACCGGCGCGTTTCCGCTGTTCGGGTCCGGCTCATCCTTCGAGAACTCGTGACGAACCTCTCCGCGAACAGGATGCGGACGACTGATCCGTGCGGTCGTCACGGAGCTGTCCCTTACTTCGAACGTGAGGCTCCCCGCCCCGTTGTTGGCGATCGTCATCCGGGCGGCATCGATTTCCCCCGGAACGAGATTGAACTCGAATGATGCAGGTGTCACCTCCATCGAAGGATAGAGGAGATAGGTGTACGTTGTGCTGGCGCTTCCAATAACAACGTCCGGATAGTCGCCGAAGTATACATCAAACGTGTAATCACCGGGGAAACTTCCTTCCTGAAGATCCCTTGTACTCCTGCGGGAGAAGCCCTGGCCGTCAGGAACCGAGATATCCTGCTTCAGAAGGATCAGCTTGGTCGATCCGTTCGGCCCGGACATTTCGATCCAGAAATCTCCTTCGAGATCACCTCCGGAGATATTGCTCATTTTGAAGCCAAGTTCGAACGACAGTTCTTCGCCGAACGGCGGGTTGGTGACCGCTTGAATGGTTACTGCCGGCGGAACAGTCTCGGTCAGTTCGTACACGAAGAAATAGTCGGGACCTCCCTGGAGAACCCCGCCGATCGAGGCTGTTCCGGCCTCGATACCTTCCGTCGTGAACAATCCTCCGGCAATATCAGGAGTGGAAACAAAATCAGCACCGACGTCATACACGAGTCCGGTCGCTGTCATGCTATTCAGGTCGAACTGATGAACATACTGAGGGGTATCGCCCCCAAGCCCCTGGTCGAACACCCAAAGGAACGGACCATCATTACTCCATCCATCATATGCGGAGCCGTATTGGCTTGATAACCCCGTCGCCAGCACTCCTAAATTCGCACCGCTTCTGTCCACGAGCATTGGACCGTCTCCCCAATTCCCAACCCAGAACGCATCCGCTCCTTCGTCGTATGCGATATGCCGCACGGCCTGAGGTGAAGGAATAGAGCCGATGAGCGTCTCACTGATGAAATCCATTTGATAGATGGTGAATCCGGCGTTTCCGCCATACATATATTCGCCGTCAAACGCGAGATCACGGAGACCTGTCACACCGGGAATCGAGAATTCCTTGATCAGGTTGCCGGACATATCATACTGATGGATCAGGTTGGTCGCCCATCGGGTGGTATAATAGTAGGTTCCGTCGAACTCTGCGCCGGCATTGCCGAGCGCCCCGCTCGCTGCTTCGAGATCGAAGCTGAACTGAGGATCGAAAGGTGCGCTTTCGGCGACAACGCTCTTTCCATCAGCCAGATTGGGGGACTGCTCAACTCCGGCATCCGCGTAGAAACCGGCGAACAGCAGTGTCCCCATGAAAAACGACAACAGACGTGTCGGTCGGTTCATGGTGTACCCTTTCTGTTATTGTTGGTGGTGGTGTGTGGATGCTGCCAAAGCGGCCACCCTGGCCACGAGAAGGACTACGGAGCGGTCAGGGAATTTTGATGATTCAATCCTGGGAGGGGTTTGGAACCCCGGAGCTGACCGGACAGATGGAAGGGCAAAGCCGGCGCTCAGTGATGTTATATATTCACCTTAGTCGTATCGATGGAGAAAGTCAAACGATGAGCGATGACAATTTCTCATAGTGTGACAGCGAACAGGGGGTGCGGGAGGAATCTGTGACGCGGATCAGATTTCAGGCGGACACGGCCGAAGGATGGACATTCTGACGGAATTCTTGCAGTCGAATGGAAAGAGAGTATATTGTGACTCCGTCTCAAAGGAATTGAACGATGTCTTTCATCCAGCCTGGGCGCCATACCCTCAAGACGATTCTTGCGTTCGCGGCAATCTACTTCATCTGGGGATCGACGTACCTTGCGCTGAAGCAGGCCCTGGAATCGATTCCTCCATTCCTGCTGATGGGTACCCGGTCTGTTATTGCCGGCATCATCCTCTATTCCTGGGGACGGTACCGGACCGGTGAGCGGGTCCAGTCGTTCCACTGGCCTTCGCTCATCGTTATCGGAGTTCTTTTCTTTCT
>JAOUDE010000376.1 GCA_029859455.1 Ignavibacteria bacterium
GTAACTGTTGCTGCACGTGCAATCATGTTGACTCTTCGCCGCCCGGGAAACCGGTATCAACCGGACCGAATCGGCATCCGCACACAAGGTACCTAAGTGAAACGAGGAATTCAAGCCGCCCCCCCCCTCTCAACAACACCCATATCCCCTCTGTGTGCCCGGCTCCATCTCGTCTTGGTGTCTCTGGGGTAAAACCTACCTTGCCATATGGCTCGCCAGCATCAGAGGAAAAGCGAACCGCCACGATGCAGAGACGCCAAGGGTAATCATTGAGGCTGTAATGGTGGTTAGGTGTAAGTAGCCTATTTCAAACCACTTGGCGGCATGGCGTCTTCGCGGTATCCCCTTTATCTTGCCATGTAATCCGCCAGCATCAGCACCAGCAGAATGACCATCCAGAACAGGCCCGCCACGGCAAACAGCCAGGTGAGCCGGGGACTGAATTTCACATGCATGAAGTACATCACCACGATCGTGGCTTTGAAAGTGGCAATGATCATGGCAAGGTAAATATTGAGCCAGCCGAAGTTGTAAAACGCGACGTCGACGGTGATCAGAGTCATGCAGATAAGTGTCGCAAAGACCAGCCCGTAAATCTTCTGAGGGACAACGTGTGACATCTCAGGCCCTTCCTATCAGATACAACAGCGGGAAGAGGTAGATCCAGACAAGATCAACAAAATGCCAGTAGAGGCCGCCGATTTCGACCGGCGAATAGTACGATGAGCTGAAGTGGCCCTTCCCTGCCCTCCGGATCAGCCAGAGCATCAGTCCGATCCCGATCACCATATGAAACGCGTGCAGGCCGGTCATCACAAAATAGAGGACAAAGAACAGCTGTGCCTGGACCCCGAACGGCCCCTCGAACTGGAACGAAGCCCCCGGGAAGAGGTTCTCGTGGAACTTGTGTGCATACTCGAAATACTTGATCGTAAAGAAAACCAGTCCGAGCAGGATCGTCACCCAGAGCAGCGGGGCGATCTGTTTCGGCTTGTCAGTCTGTGCCGCACGCACGGCAAGCGCCATGGTCAGACTGGAACAGATCAGCACCCCGGTGTTGATCGCGCCCATCAGCACGTCGAGCCGGTTGCTGGCGGCCTTGAACGCCTCAGGATACAGATAGTGACAGACGGCATAGGCGCCGAAGATGCCTCCGAAAAACATCACCTCGGTGACGAGGAATGCCCACATCCCGAGGGTCGAGGCTTCCTTCTGCTGTTCGGCGTCCTCGAACTGATGGGCAACTGTTGGAGCGGCTGACTTATCCACCTGTCTTCTCTCTCTTGTCGTACCGGTACGGCTCACCTGTGACCACCGGAGTTTTCTCGAAGTTGTGCGTGGTCGGGGGCGACGGCGTCGTCCATTCCAGCCCGGTCGATCCCCACGGGTTGTCCCCTGCATCTTTCGGTCGCCGGAGCGACCAGATCAGATAGATCATCGGGATCAGATAGCCGAGACCGAGGATCGAGGCGCCCGCTGTCGACATCACGTTCAGCACCTGGAACTCATCCGGGTAGACATAGTAGCGCCTCGGCATCCCCATATGCCCCAGGATGAACTGAGGGAAGAATGTCAGATTGAAACCGACGAACAGAATCAGCGCGGAGAATTTCGCCCACGCTTCGTTGTACATCCGCCCGGTAATCTTCGGCCACCAGTAATGGATCCCGGCAAGATAGCCCATCACCGCGCCACCGACCATGATATAGTGGAAGTGTGCCACAATGAAGTACGTATCGGTCAGATGAACGTCCGTTGCAAGGGAAGCAAGGAACAGGCCGGTCAGACCTCCGATCGTGAAAAGACCGATGAACCCGAATGCATAGAGGATCGGCGTTCTGAAATCGATCTGTCCCTTGTAGAGCGTCGCTGTCCAGTTGAACACTTTCACCGCCGAGGGGATCGCCACCGAGAAGCTGAGGGCGGAGAAAACGAGACTGGCGTAGACCGACTGCCCGCTGATGAACATATGATGTCCCCAGACCAGGAAGCTCAGCACAGCGATCGCCATGATCGCGAACGCCATGAAATTGTAGCCGAATATCCTCTTCCGGGCGAAACAGGTGACCACCTCGCTCACCACACCCATCGATGGGAGGATCATAATATAGACCGCAGGGTGCGAGTAGAACCAGAAGAGATGCTGGAACAGCACCGGATCGCCGCCAAGGGCGGGATCGAAGATGCCGACACCGGCGAGGCGCTCGAAACCGAGCAGAACAAGCGTTATGGCAAGAACCGGCGTCCCCAGCAATGTGATCACACTGGTCGCATAGCTTGCCCAGATGAAAAGCGGCAGTCGGAACCAGGTGAGCCCCGGAGCACGCATCTTGTGGATCGTCACCACGAAGTTCACGGCTGTCAGAATCGAGGAGAATCCCAGGATAAAGACACCGACAACCACAGGAACGACGTTGGATATCGAGTAATGACTGCTGTACGGTGCATAGAACGTCCAGCCGGTATCCAGACCGCCATCAACGAGAGCATAGGTGGTGAAGATCCCGCCGATACTATACAAATACCAGCTCATCAGGTTCAGCCGCGGGAAGGCGAGATCACGGGCGCCGATCATCATCGGCACAAGGAAATTCCCGAGCACCGCTGGT
>JAOUDE010000062.1 GCA_029859455.1 Ignavibacteria bacterium
CGAGCCGGCGATACCCCCCCTCCCGCCTAACCCTCCTGACAGGGTTGTTCCGGCAACACCTCGGTCACCATCACGGGAGAGCTTCCTCGGTGAGGGCGTGCGGTTTGCGTCCGGAAGTGCGGACATTTCACCCGGGTCCGAAGAAGTGCTCGAGAGCATCTTCCTGAAGCTGATCCTGATGGCCAATGATGTCGAGGTGATCGGATACACCGACGGTGCCGGTGATCCCGGGGAAAATCTCCGCCTCTCACTCGCCCGCGCAGAAGCGGTAAAGCGATGGCTTCTTGCGAAAGGGATGCCGAAGCACCGGATCACGGCGGCCGGCCGGGGTAGTGCCAATCCCATCGCTCCGAACGATACACCGCGGGGGAGGGGACAGAACAGAAGAATCGAGATCCATATCATCCCGACCGGGAGGAACTCGAGATGAGAACATGCCGGACAACCAGATCAACCCGCTACGGTGTTACCCTGTTCCGCTTCGTTCCGCCACTGACCGAGTATCCCTGTAACTACCGTTTTGGCAATTCGCCGAAAACTCATTTCAACGTCTCTGACTTTTGACATTCCTTCACCTCCCCGAGTTACCTCAGCAACAACAGTTTCTTCGTCTCCACTGAGCCCCCGGCCTCCAGCCGGTAGAAATACGCCCCGCTGGGATAACCTGTGGCGTCCCACCGGACCGCGTGCCTTCCTGCTTCAAACTGCCCATCGGCGAGCGTCGCTACCCTGCGGCCAAGAATATCATAGATCACGAGAGCGACCTCGGCTGAACCCGGCAGATCGAACCTGATTGTGGTTGTCGGGTTGAACGGATTCGGATAATTCTGTTCGAGCGCTGATCGTACCGGTAGGCCGGCCGGATGGCCCGGGCCGACAGAAACCACGCCGGATGGAACGGTCCGGAAAATAACACCTCCTTCTCCGACAAGTGTTCCATGAGTTGCATCGGTATAATAGACGTCAAGGAGGAATTCATCCGTATGGAGCGGATGTTGCGTCCATGTCATTCCATGGTCCGTCGTCTGCAGAACGAGCGCGTCCTCGCCGACCACCGTCACGTGACCCGGAGAGGAAATGGATACACCCCGCAGCTGGACGGTTGTTCCACTCACCAGTTCAGACCAGTTCTGTCCTCCGTTTTCCGTGTAGAGGATTACCCCTCCGGCCCCGACCACATACCCGGTGTCGGCCGAGGAGAAATCGATCCCGTAAAACCATACGGAAATCGGCGTACTTTGCTGGAACCAATTCGCTCCCCCATCGTTTGTCCGCAGGATGCCTGCCGGTCCGATGACCGTACCGCTCATTGCATCAGTGAAGAACACTTCGAACAAACCTGCCGTTGTTCCGCTTGTTTGTTGTGACCAGGTCAGTCCCGCATCAGAGCTGTGCAGAATGACCCCGGACAAACCAACCGCCCACGCGTTGTCCGGATCGCCGTATGCAATTCCGTTCAGGACCAGGGTGGTTCCGCTGTTCATCTGTATCCACGTTGTGCCGCCGTTCATCGTGCGCATGATCGAGCCGCTCTGGCCGACCGCGAGCCCGTTGTCAACATCTGAGAACTCAACTCCGTAGAGATGGCCCGGGGCGTTGCTCGTCTGAGTCGTCCAGGTTCTTCCTCCATCGGTCGTCCGGAGGATAACACCACCGGTAGCGACCGCGGTACCTATGTCTGAATCGATGAAGTGAAGTCCGAAGAACGATTCATTGGTGAGGTCTGTATTCCTGACATCCCAGTTCGCTCCGGCATCGGTTGTGCGGAGGATGTTTATCGGCTCACCGCTGTTTCCACCCACGATGACGCCTTCGCTCGCATTCGCGAACGAGCCGTCATAGAGAGGAGCAGTAGTCACAAAGGCATCCATAATAGGGACCCAGCTCAGGCCGGCATCGGTGGTGTACAGGACCGTCCCGAACGATCCGGCGGTCCACCCTGTGTTATCATCGACGAAAGCAACCGACTGGAGACCCTGAGTCGTTCCGCTGGCAACCGGGCTCCAGCTTGAACCGGCATCCGTCGATCTGAGAATTGTGCCGGACTGACCCACAACAATTCCTGTTCCTCCATTCGTGAAGAATACACCACGAAGATGCTGTGTCGTTCCGCTCACCTGACTGTTCCAGGTTGCACCGCCGTCAGTTGTGGACTGGATCAAGCCTCCCTGGCCGACAATATACCCTGTGCTGGCGCTGGTGAAATAGACGGATTCAAGCAGTAAGGTCGTTCCCCCTGTCTGGTTGTTCCAGACGGCACCCCCGTCGGTTGTGCGTAGAATTGTCCCGTTCCATCCAACCGCTGTTCCCGTCTGAACGTCTGTGAAGTAGACATCCATGAGGTTCTCAACCGAGTTTGAGTTCTGCACTGTCCAGTTCTCGCCGGCATCGTTGGTACGGAGAATTGTCCCTGCGTCACCAATGATGAACCCGGTGCTGGGATCAGGAAACATCACATCACTGAGATGCTCGAACGTTCCGCTCATGACCTCCGTCCATGTGATCCCTCCATCGGTGGTTCGCACGATCGTCCCAAACTCGGCTACCGCAATCCCGATGTTGTGAGCTGCATCGGCGAACGCAACACCCCTGATGACATTGCCCGATGGCTGGGGATGGCTCCAATACCAGTCTGATTGCGAGAGGAGTAATGACGGAAGGAACATGGTGCCCAGCAGGACAGCGATCATATGTACCCGACTGATCATCGTGAATCCTTTCATATCTGGAAGAAGGATGACCGTTCAATAATGAAGAAGATGCTCGTTTCTGATCTCTTCCGCAAGGCGTTTCAGCTCTTCCGCTGTTCATTCGGGATGAAGTTCATCCGCAGGAAAAGCTGGAAATACTCTGAGTTGTTTGACTTGACCAATGAGATTTCATTAGTTAATAACAGGATGTAAAAGTAGCGGTCGAAGCTGTGAAAGGCGCTGTCGACGGAGTAAAGCAGGTCGGTGGCGATACTGTCGGAGCGACAAAGACAGCGATCCTTGCCGCCTTCAAAGCAGCTAAGGAGGTGGGAGGAGATGCAGCAAATGCAGTGACCAAGTCCCTGGAGAAAAGCTTCGAAGGGGCAAAGGATATTTTGGACGAAATAAAGAAGTAATACGACCTTCGAAGTTCCGCCTCCTTTCAGGCCGGGTCACTGAGCGAGTCACCGCGCCGAAGGGAGACGGAACTCCGGGGAGGATCAGTCATCGGGTCTTTCCGGGTGCATCCTCTCAGTGGCCCCGGCTTGAGCATAACCCCGATTCCCGCCACAAACTTCATGATTCCCTTCTTTTCTTCCTCCCTACGGAACTCTTTCGGCTTTGACGCGTCAGTTGGACAGTAGCCGGCATACGGCCGGTTTTTTCCAGCATATCAACGAAAGAGCGAAAATGATCAACAAATACTCTGTCACCGCGGTCCTCCGGATGCTTTTGATCGCTGTTTTCCCAATATCCGGGGTCACTGCTTCCCCCCTCATGGGGAACGAACCACAGCCGATGGTGGGTGAGGCAGCGCCGTTGTTCACCCTGAATGCTCTCGACGGGAGCCGGCATTCTCTGGACGAGCTGAAGGGCCGCTACACTGTGATCCATTTTGCGACAACCTGGTGCCCCTTTTGCAACGCGGAAGCGCCTCACCTTGAGGATCTTTACCAGCGCTACAAGGGACGTGGTGTGGCTGTGCTGATTATTGACGTCAAAGAAGACCAGCAACTTGTGGCCCGGTGGGCTTCGAAATTCGATCTCTCCTTCCCCGTACTGCTCGACAGCGACGGGGGTGTCGCTACACAATATGCACCTGAAGGAGTTCATCCTTCCCTTGCGCGCGATGAAGTCCCCCTGGCATCGAATCTCATTATCGACAGGGACGGGACGATCCGATACTACTCCCTCCTCAATACGACGAGTTTCGACCCGGAACTCACGGAGGTGAAAGCGATGCTGGATCGGCTAATACAGAAAGAAACCGTCCAATGACAATACTGCTTTCGCTGATCGCTCCTCTATTGATAGGCCCGTCAGCCGTCCAACAGGCATCAGACTTTGTGGAGCTGACGATCCCCCGCGTCACTGTTCAGCCGGGCGATTCGTCGATGATTGTTATCGGTGTGAGGGTGAAACAAGGGTACCACATCCAGGCTGAGGAACCGGAGGACGAGTATCTCATTCCGACACGCCTTGAGATCGATCCTGCACAAGGGATGAGGGTTTCCAGGCCGGAGATCCCTCCGGGCCATACCGTTCTGCTCTCCGGAACGCCCTGGAATGTTCTCGACGGCAGCTTTGAAATGAGAGTCGTCGTGCACGCGGCAAATGTCAGCCCGTCACCCGACGAGTTCCTCAGAGCCACACTCCGCTTCCAGGCCTGCGACGACAAGCGGTGCTTCGCGCCGGAGAGCCTGGACTTCGTCATTCCGTTGATGATGCAGACGAAAACGGCTGATCGGGACAGGGAAAATAGTCACTAGTCAACGATTCATGATCAACCGTCAACTGATGACCATCCAGCATAGTCTCTGCCTGCTCTCTGTGCTGTTACTTCAGCATCAGCATTCGCCTCGTCTCCGTCACACTCCCTGCCGTCAGCCGGTAGATGTAGATTCCTGAAGATACGGCAGCCCCCGTTTCATTCCTGCCGTCCCAGAGGACCTCGTAATACCCCTCAACCTGCTGTTCCTGGACCACTGTCTTCACCAGCTGTCCCAGCATGTTGTAGACTTTCAGGCTTACCTGGTTCGGTTCACTGAGGGCATACCGGAACGTCGTCGACGGATTGAACGGGTTCGGATAATTGCCGACGAGGCCGGTTTGCGCGGGAAGCTGAGCTGATTGCTGCTCAAGAACATCGTACTCGTTCCAGAGCGCTTCCCACTCAGGGTCCGGTGCTGCGTCGACGGCACAGGTAATATCAACCGGGGAGTAGCAGCCTGTCGGAATCTCGAGCGTAATGGTATGGGGTCCCGCCCCGGCATGCGGGACGGTCATCTTCGCAATGGAGTTGATCCCGTTGCTCAGCACGGTGGAGACCATATCTTCCCCGTCGAGATCGAACGTGACTGTCTCACCAGACCAGTCACCTGTCATCTTCACCATCGCCTGAGCGGCTCCGCTCGGATTACATTTCGCGTTGAAAAAGAAGATATCAGAACACTGGATGCCTCCACTCGACGCGACCTCTTCGTAACCATGTATTCTGATATCGTCAACATAAAATCCATCCCGCTCTACACCCCCGTCTGAAGCAAGCCGGAAGCGGATCTTGATCTGAAGACCGGCATAGGCGGAGAGATCTGCCGTTTCCTCCTTCCAGTCAAGTCCCGGGACATAGGAATCATATCCCCAACTGGTGGTCGGCTGTTCAGAGCTTCTGCCCGATCCGCGCGTCGCGCTGGATGTCCTGAGCGTGGTCCAGGAAGACCCGTTGTTGGTGGACACTTCAACCGTCGCGAAATCCCATGTCGGCTCGATCGCCCACTTCGTCCAGAACCTCAGCTCCGCGTAATCGAATCCCGCAAGCGACACCTGATTGATCAGCGTCAACGAGTTGTTTGCATTGGCACGGTATGAACCGGAGGGACTGTCAGTAAACGCATTCGGCGCGCTGTGGGCATTGCCCGTGAGCCCCCAGCCCTGGCCGGTTGTCCAGTTCCCCGTTCCTCCGGAAGCACTGTCAGCAAACACCACGGTCGGCGTGCCGATATAGAGATCGACTGTGTCAGTTTTCGAGAATCCGTCAGGATTTGAGAAATTTATGAACACCTGAAACGGAACCCCCGAAGGGCTGGTTCCACCCACTTCTCCGGTGAAAGAAACCTCAACATCCTCCTGCGAAAGAAGGTCTCCGAGTGACTGCACCGAAGGGGTAAACTGAACGAACGGCGTGCTTGACGTTGCGGTGATGGTGAGGTCATCTGATACCCCGAGCCCCTTGTTCAGGACCAGAAGCATCAGCTCAAACACCTCACCGGGATTGACGAATCCGTCCTCTCCCTTGTCGACAATGCCGGCAGAGCGGACTTCAGGAAACGCCCCGGCGAAATACGACAGCAGTTTGTTTGAGCTCAGGTTCTCCTGAGCAAGAGGAAAAATCTCATTCTGGCCCGGCCAGAACCCGGTGGTTCCCACCTCAGGCGTCATTGCAAAGGTTACAGGTTTCGTCAGATCGCCGAACATATAATCGTCGGAGTTCCCCCTTGTCGAATAGTTCACCGTCTGAAGGTCTGTTCCCATCACATAATGGTTCGAAGCGGTCAGATCATACCCCCAGTCGCGATAAATAAGTGAGTCGCCGTTCTCCTGCGAGAGATACCCCCACGGATAGATCAACAGATTGCCTGACGTGTGGTAGTTGAAGCAGGCACGGATGTTATGCCCCCTCATGAACTGATCGATGGCGGAATTCTCCGGCTCGGAAAACGGAGCCGGCCCCCGGTATGTGTCAGAACTGGGACTCGTGCTGGATCCGCCGTTCGGTGCATTCCACATGAACTCAGGACCATAGTTTCTGTTCGGATCGACACCGTATATCCCGCCTCCGTTGAACCGCCGGTTCTTCCGCCAGAATCCGCCGCCGTTGGGATTGGTTTGCCGGTTGTACTCATAGCCGTCAGGGTTGACCACCGGGATGAACCAGATCTGCCGGTTGTTCACGAGATAGGTGGCATCGGCGTCGGTCCCGTAATTCTCGAGCAGCCACCACATATAGTAGACGACGGTCATCATGCTTTGCGGTTCGCGGGCGTGATGGAGCGCGGTATAGAGCACTTCCGGTTCTTCCGGCTCGGAGAGCCCGGGGTTATCGGAGATCTTCGCGGCCCAGATCCCCCGGGACTGATGCGTAGTCCCGATCGAATCCCGCGGGGTGATGAGGTTAGGGTATTGCAGGTACATCGAATCGAGCTGGGCGAGCACCTCGGCAAACGTGTAGAAGCCCCCCATGCTTCCGAAGCCGAACCCGTCCGTCGTTCCCTGTTCGCGGAGGATCCGCTCTTCTGTATGGGCGGCGAGATCGTCCACCATGACCTCGAACGCTACCCCTTTTGCAGCAAGCTGAGCAAGCTCGAACTCACCGGCAACGAAGGTCATCAGCCCTCCCGGTTTCCCGGTGCTCCCTTCGAAATCGAGTCCGGTTGACCAGATTTCCTTCAGGGCGTTCTGGTCAGTGACAGCAATCCGGATTCTGCTGAATTTTTCGGTTGAATAGCTCCCGGAGAAACCGAAGAGCAGTGCGGCAGAGAGAAACAACACTCGGATAATCATTGGACGAAACCTCTTGAGTTGGCGTGGTCAGTACGGTTGATTTAAGGAAAACAAATGCTGAACGAATCTCAACTTGTGCCGCATCGACGTCACACGGTCCGTACACTGGTTGTGATACCGGAATCTCCCAATCGCTGAACCGGGGGGGCCTTCATCCCTTGGTACAGGATTCTTCTTTTGCGTATATTATTCCGGATTCAGAAAGTGACAATTATGAACAAGAGACGAGTTGTTGTTTTATCGCTGATGGCCGCCGGCCTCTGCCTGGTGCTCCTCATCTTCGCCGGTATATCAATATCGCAAAGGGAAGAAGCCGGTCATCGTGACCGTGATGAAGCGGAGCTTGTCATTGGTAATCTGTCGGGCGCCGCGGTTTCCCTCTTTCTCGCAGGAAGAGATGTTCGGGGTGCCGAACTGGTTGACACCGCGGGCGAGAACACACTCTGGCTGCCGCCCGGCCGCTACTACCTGAAGGCGACCACTCAGAATATCTCCTCATTCTATCCCGCTTCGCTGCTTGGTTACCGTACCGGTCCAAACCGGGAGGGGGCTTATACCGTCACGATCAGAACGTTTCCGCTTGAACAACCGCCGAAGCTGGATGGCGGGTCCGGCGAGTGGCGGTTCATCCCGGCCGGAAATTCACTGTTCGGCGATTACCGGAATCCGAAGGAAGCCCACTACGTATGGCTCACCGGCTTCTTTATTGCTCCGTTTGAAGTGACGAACAGGGAATTTCAGATGTTCCTTTCGGCACCGGACGGCTATGCCGACGATACCAACTGGACAGAGGCAGGAGTCCGCTGGCGGAGCGAGCACACTTCGAATGTTTCCTCCCTTCTCCCCCCGGACCATCCGGATGCCCCCCGGTTCGGCCAACCTGATCAGCCGATCACGTGGGTCAACTGGTTCGAAGCGGATGCATTCTGTCACTGGCTGACGCGCATCAGGGGAAACGGAAAGTGGTGGTTCTCGCTGCCGAACGAGGCTGAGTGGGAAAAAGCAGCGCGCGGACCCGACGGTCTCGACTTCTCCCTGTCGATGCAGATCAGCGATCAAGAGATGCATCTCTACAACTGGAAGAAGAATCCGATCGCCGCTGTTACGGTAATTGGCATCGATTCATCCGCCACATCGTTCAGCCCGAACAGGTACGGACTGTATCACATGACCGGAAATGTCGTCGAGTGGACACAGTCCGTTTTCCAGCCATTCAACAGGGACAATCCGTTTCGAAACGACCGGAGAAACCACCGGGAGGCGGAAGGGCTGCGGGTGGCAAGGGGCGGTTCATGGTACAGCGGGAGCATCGCCTACATGTACATTCCGTATCGTGACGCGTTCCAGCCTGAACACAGCACCCAGGACGTCGGATTCCGACTTGTCGCACGGCCTCTGCCGTAGGTATCGCCGATCCATCTTCGATTTCAGCAGCATGAACTTCCTTCCGGACAAACCGCCGGCCGCCACCCTCTATTGTTCATTTGCGGCAGCGGTGAGGAGACGGAGAGTTCAGGTGCCGGAAGGCGTGTCGTTCGCCTTCTTCGCTGAGAGGACCCCGACCGGACCGTCGGCCCACATACACTCAGCTTCAAACCCCGCTTGCCGCAATTCGTTGAGCTCTGCCTCGCGCGGCAGGTAGGTATCTTCATCTGACCATTCCTTGAAGTATTGCCATGCACGTTCTTCCGCTATGCCGTTCGCAACCAGATGGTCGGCCCAGTAGCGGTAGAGCCGGTCCCGCTCCGGGTGATCCTCCGGCATGTTCACGTCGGCGTTGACGAACACTCCACCCGGACGGAGGGCAGTAAAGATCCGTTTGAACAATGATGCTTTCGCTTCGAGCGTGGGTATGTGATGCAGGGACAAAGAAGCGGCGACGGCACCGCACGGGTCGAGCGGATCTTCGAATGAGCGGAGCGAGAACCGGGCTTTCCCGCCGAAACGGCTCAGTCGCTCCCGGGCCTTCTCCAGCATCTCCGGATCGACATCGATCAGTTGGACCGATCCTATTTTCCTGCGGGCAAGAAGAACTTCCGAGAGGGCGCCGGTCCCTGCTCCGAGGTCCAATACCAGACCCGGAGAAACAGACGCCACGGCATCGGCCGCGGCCGCCAGCATCTGCTCATAGCCGGGGATGAATCGACGGATCGCTTCGTCGTATGCCTCGTTGCCGAGTCGGAGATGATTGCGTACATTATGTGCAGATGAACCGCCCAGAGTCCCTCCCGCTGTCTGATTGACGGTAACGGAAGTGCGGCTCATAGTCAATGATGGAGCCTCAATGGAAACAACACCCCCGCAGAACCCTTACTACTCCAGAACGGACACGGAGCCATTGGATCTCACCGATGAAGAATGGAAGAAGGTGCTGACACCGGAGGTCTATTCCATCGCCCGGCAAAAGGGAACCGAATACCCTTTCTCAGGAAAATACTGGGATTATGATGGAATCGGGACGTATTACTGCGCGGCGTGCGGAAACCGATTGTTCCTCTCAGACGCGAAATTCGGGAGCAGCTGCGGCTGGCCCAGCTTCTTCGAAACTCTGCGGAAAGACGGCGTGAAGTACCTGCCCGACCACTCACATGGAATGCACAGGACCGAAGTGGTCTGCGGCCGGTGTGAGGGACATCTCGGTCATCTCTTCGATGACGGGCCTCCGCCTACAGGGAAACGCTACTGCATGAACTCGATTGTGCTGGAGTTTGAACCGGAGGAGTCTGTTCAAGTGTAGAAGAAATGGTTATCGACGAACGGTTAACCGTTGACGACTAAGTATATTTTCTACCTCAGCAGCACCAGCTTCTTCGTCTCAACGTAGCTTCCGGCCGTCATGCGATAATAGTACACCCCGCTCGGCAGCCCCGCTGCATCCCACTGGCGCGTGTATCTGCCCGGCGCGAGCCGTTCGTTGACAACTCTGGCGGCCTCACGGCCGAGCATGTCGTAGACGATCAGTGAAACATCTTCCACTTCCAAAATTCTAAATTCAAAATTCGAAATTGCGTTGAACGGGTTCGGGTAGTTCTGGTGGAGACTGAATTGCGTTGGGGCTTCGGTCTCTGCCTCAGTCACACCCACAAGGGTTCCAAATTCCTCTCCTCCGATCTGTGCATACACAAGCTCCAGGTGCTTCGTGAACAACATCGGCAAGCAGTCCTCATGATAGGTATTCAACACCGTCCGTCCGAGGCGATGCCCGAGTTCATAGTCCCCTCCATGAACAAAATACACCCGGAACCGCTTCACAATCGTCGGAAGCCCGAGTACAGTGTCTGCGGTAACCTCAGTGCATTCGGTGAGATATCCCCAATCGGTCATGAAGGTACTCCCTTCAGAGGCGAGAAGGCTGTCATGGAGAACCTCGGCACCACCT
>JAOUDE010000063.1 GCA_029859455.1 Ignavibacteria bacterium
CGGTCGTATTCAGAACGTCAGGATATGGCGCATCAAGAAACGGGATCAGCATGACCTCAAACAACGACGGGAGTAAAGTCTACATTTTCTATGCAAACGATCTTGGCAATGATCCCGATGGCGGACCTCTTGGCAGGGTGATGACAAGGACATTTGAAAACGGTTCTCTAGGGCCTGAGGTCGGGGTTTCTGAATTGGGCAACTGGGGCAGGCTCTTTCCTTTTGCCTTGGCCGACAATGCTGGGAACACATTCTTGGCCCATAACAAGGTTAGCCCACCACGCGTTGCATTCCGGATTCGCAATGCATTTGGAGCTTGGGGGTCTGAGATTGACCTCGGCACCCTTGACCAAAAAACATTTGCCTACAATCATGGTGTACCCTGGTTTGATCGAGATGATGTGGGGGACATCCATGTCTCCTGGCACGGCGGAGTTATGGACAATAGAAAAATCTACTACCGAAAGTAACTTCACTTCAACGGCAACATGGGACCCACCACTCAATGAGTCTCCGACCATTCTGATTGACGGGTTGGAGGAAGCGGAGTCCTTCTCTTCTCTATCCGCCGACCACAGCGGCGATGTCTGGGTTTTTTGGCACAATGAAATTACGAGCGGTTTTAACATCGAGTTTCGTCGGAGGACGACTTCAGGATGGCAAAACCTTACTGTTCTTACGACCGGATCGGGTGATGCTGTGACCCCAGTTTCCGCGGTGGATGCCGACAACAATGTCCACGTGCTGTGGTCCGACAATCGAAACAGCGGCAATTGGGACGTCTACTACAAGAAGATGGACGCAATTCCATACCCTCCTGCGACCTTGACCTACGAGAACCTCAATGGACACCCCAAGCTCATTTGGAGCAAGGGTAAATCAAAAGACACCGCAGGCTACAAAGTATATCGCGGAGGGAACGTAATTGCGACGAAGAATTCTGCTAGCGATACGACACATGTAGACCCTGACGTTTTTCTGACTCAGCAGGGTTTGAATATCACATATACGGTCAGATCGTTCGATTCACATGTACCTTCTCAACTATCAAATCCTTCTCCGACGCTTACTGTAACAGGGGTCTACGGCAAGGTCATGGCAGATGGCGCTTTGGATGTCCACTCAGTTATCACGGCACGCAATTATCCGAATCCATTCAATCCCAGCACCGAAATAATCTATGCGATTCCTGGCGACGGGCAGGTTTCATTGAATGTCTTTGACGCTCTCGGGCGAAATGTGGCTTCGCTGGTAAACGAGTTCAAGACAGCTGGAAAATACTCCGTGGGTTTCGGAGGAGCACACTTGTCCAGTGGTATGTATTTCTATCGCATGCACCACAATGGAACGACGGTGTCAGGAAAGATAATTCTCGCGAGGTAATAGGTTTCAAAGAAAAGCGAACCCGTTGAGACTGACACTACTCTCGCGTCAGAAGATGGACTTATCTCTCCCGATCACGATAGGCATGTAATCGTTCCTTAACAGGGTGTTGATAAAAGAAAACCGCCAAGGCGCGAAGAGGCCAAGAGAAGATGAAGTGAACCAATATCGATCATTTTCAATAATTCTCTTGGGCGTCATGGCGGTTCATTTTTTGGGTTCTCGAAAGGGTTTTTCAACAACTCGTTAATGCCTTCAACGTCGTTCATTTCAGCCTTCATGCTGTGAGGTTTCTGTCGAGACTTCTGTACTGTATCGCCTCACTGATATTATCTGGTCTGATCTCAGCCGAGCCTCCCATATCCGCAATCGTTCGTCCTACCTTGAGAATCCTGTCATATGCCCTCGCCGAAAGTCCAAGCTTCGTAATCGCCATCTTCAGCAGCTCTTCGCCTGCAGCATCAAGCCTGCAGAACTCCCGGATATCTTTCGATTCCATGTCGGCATTCGCATACATCCCCCTCCTTCCACGGAATCTCTTCAACTGAATCTCTCTTGCTCTCACAACTCGTTCGCGAATCTTCTCAGAACTCTCTCCGCTTTCTTTGCTCGACAAATCTTTGTACTGGACTGCAGGAACGTCAATGTGCAGATCGATGCGATCAAGCAACGGTCCAGAAATCTTGGCCATGTATTTCTGAATCTGTTGTGGCAAACACGTGCATTCACGCGCGGGATCAGAGTAATGGCCGCACAAACAGGGGTTCATTGCGCATACAAGCATGAAGTTGGCCGGGAAGTCGACAGAGAGTTTCGAACGGCTGATTGTAACCCGGCCGTCTTCCAGTGGCTGGCGGAGCACTTCGAGCACGTTCCGGGCAAACTCAGGTAGTTCATCAAGAAACAGCACACCATGGTGCGCCAGCGATATTTCGCCGGGCCGCGGATTCGACCCTCCTCCGACGAGCGCTGCATCTGAGATGCTGTGGTGCGGTGAACGGTATGGTCTGACGGTTACCAGTGCCTTCCCACCCCGCAACATCCCAGCGACCGAGTGAATCGTGGTTGCCTCGAGCGCTTCCTCAAACTGCATCGGCGGAAGGATCGTCGGGAGCCGCTTTGCGAGCATGGTCTTCCCGGAGCCGGGAGGTCCTACCATGATGATATTGTGCCCCCCCGATGCAGCAACCTCCAGCGCACGTTTGACGCTCTCCTGTCCTTTCACCTCGGCAAAATCAACCCCGTGCGGTGATCCGGCCCGGAACATCGCATCGATATCAACGGAAACCGGTTGAACAGTCATGCCGTCACCCCGGAGGAAGGAGACCACCTCGGGAAGGGAGCGGATTGCATACACATCGAGATCCTGGACCAGTCCCGCTTCATTCCCGTTTCCCGGCGGAACAACCATCCCCTTTTTTCCGCTTCTTCGCGCCTCGATTGCCATCGGAAGAATCCCCCGGACAGCTCTCAGCTCGCCATCGAGGGCGAGCTCGCCGACCATCACCAATTCGTCCAGGATTGCACCGGTGAACTGGCCTGATGAAGCGAGGATGCCGACCGCCATCGGCAGATCGAATGCTGATCCCTCTTTCCTGATATCCGCCGGGGCAAGGTTGACGATGATTTTCCTGAGTGGAACCTCAAATGAACAGTTCTTGATGGCGGCAATCACCCGCTCCCTGCTCTCGCGTACGGCACTGTCAGGAAGTCCGACAATGGAAAACCCCGGAAGCTGTTTTTCAAGGTGGATCTCGACGTCAATCAGGCATGCGTTGACACCGAATGTCGCTGCGCTGGAAACCTTTGAGAGCATGAGAAACGGTGACTGTGTGATGCAGGCGGGACAAGAGGCGGAGGCGGGCTATCTAGTTAGCGAATGCGGTTCTCAATGTCAAGCAGATCGGTCTGTTCGGTCCTTTCGGTCGGTTAGTCGGATGGTCGCATGGTCAGTTGTCAGTTGCCGTGAGCAAGAAGGGCGTTCGGCCAATCGATAATTGTTGTCGGAATCCGATTCCGGCCTGCATCAGCCGTTTCGATCGTTTGGTTTTCGTGCTTCGGATTTGTTTCGTACTTCGATATTCGGATTTCGAGCCTTCTCTCCTAATACCTTACTTCCTCCAGCACCAATCCATGCGGTGGAGCAAGTGTCCCGGCCCGGGACCGGTCTTTTGAGGCAAGCACGCGGGCAAAGTCTTCCGTAGAGAGATGGCCGCGACCCAGGTCAATCATGGTCCCCACGAGTGCTCTCACCATCCCCCGCACAAAGCGGTCTGCGCTGATTTCATACACCAGGAGATCGTCCGAAAACGACCAGACGGATTTCCTGACGTCACACAGGTAGGTGCGGAGATCAGTCCCTCCTTTACTGAACGCTGTGAAATCGTGGACGCCCTGAACGATGCCGGCCCCCTCCTGAAGCCGCCCCTGGTCGAGCGGATAGGTGACATGCCAGCGGGTCCTTCGTGCGATCGCTGTTGGACGGCGGGAACAATAGTAGCGGTAGACACGCTCGCGGGCATCAAACCGTGGATGGAAGGAATCGGGCATCGGCTGGACGGAATGAATGCGAATATCGGGGGGAAGAAGACCATTCAGCGATGAAACCAGCTCCTGCGGATCAGCGGGCTCGGAGGTCTTGAAACTGGCAACCTGTCCTGCAGCATGAACGCCGGTATCGGTTCGTCCGGCACCGATCAGGTTGATTTTCCCGGGAAAAAGTCGCCCCAGTGCGGCAGTGATCTCACCCTGGACGGTGCGGCCTTCCGGCTGGATCTGCCAGCCGTAGAAGTCAGTCCCGTCGTATTCGATTCCGAGCCGGAAGTTCGGCATCGTGCAACGCCGCTCAGAAGCTTCTGGTCATGGTCAGCATCACGCCGTGGGGATTGCCGAATCCCCCCATGACATCAGCCCGGAAGCTGAGATCTCCCAGAGCATCGTCGATCGCATTGTTATAAGAGATGACGGAACGAACCGCATTGATGGCGCTCGCCACCCGGTTGGCAATCAATCCGGCAACAACAAATTTCTTGTTGTTGAACATATTGTCGCTGCTGATCCGCTGCTCCCGGTATGTGGCCCTTGACGCGTCCGAATCCCACTGCCAGGCGTAACCGGCCGCCGGGTCATATAATCTTTCCACCTCGCGGTCCCGAAGCTGTTTCTGGTTGTACTCGTCAATATTGAGGAAATTGCCGACATCCACGAAATACTGGTCGTCTTTCCCCTGCAGATCAACGCCGGCCCTGGAGACGGCATACGCACGTGCGTCATCCTGCAACGAGTTGCCGGAAATTTCGAACGCCGCAAACGTGATCCAGAGAAGACCGTCAGCAATCAGAAAGTACTTCCCTGAGCTGAAGCCATCAGCGTACAGTTCCCCCATCCCGGGCAATATCAGGGAATACAAGACGGCTAAGCCAGCTGATTTCTTTTCGGCGACCCCGGCCTGCAGAGTCAGCGGTGTGTGCGGAGAGCCTGCCTCGGGAGTGAGGCCGGCCTGGAGAAGATGCATCTCCCGTTCAAACGAAGTCAAAGGGGTATTCCCCTGACCATAAGCGGCAACTTGAAGCAGGACAAGACAACAGAGCACCGCTGACACCTGGCGTTTCATCATTCTATCACTCCTCGGTTTCACCAACATGACTCGTAACAACGCCCGGCTGTCTGGCCTCCTTGGTTTCTCTTGTTTCTGTGAGCAGTTGAAACACCTGTTTCCAGCTGCCATCGTAGACATGGACCGGAATCCCCAGATTCTGTTCGATCCCGGCAAGTGCTGTATCGTCCAGGAGAACACCATCCGCATTGAGGATTTCCGGAGGAAGGAGCAGGAGATCACCGCAATCCCGCCCATCAAGAACCGAATATATGCATTTGCCGGACAGGAGTCCAGCCACAGTAACACTGCTCCCGTACAGCACGTTCTTCGCGACATGCAGGTCGACTGTTAGCCCGTCAATCTGTTTCAGCCGCGGGAGAACCGTTTCGGCGATCACTCCGGCAGGCAGCTCTGCCGTCACCATCGTCAGCTTCCGGGAATCGACGGAAGCAGGAAACTTCTTCGCCTGCTTCCGGAAGTCTTCAAGGAACAACCGCACCATTCCAACGCCGTTCTCGATCTGGGGATAGCCGTCATAGTATGAGGCGGACGGCAATTCCCTTCCCGCGACGATGTAGAATTCATCAGACGGGTACACAAAATTCCGACCTTTCTCCTTCCGGAAGCCTGACTGCATCGCTTCAATCCGGTCAATCAGATCGATGGCATACTCACGGTCCACTTTCTTCAGCTCATGCAGACCGAAGCGGTGATCGGTCAGCCCGACCGGGACGATGGCGAGTGAGACGATTCTTTCGTTGAAGGAATACAGATCAGCGATCGTTTTCTCGAGGATCTCTCCGTCATTGATCCCCGGACAGAGGACGATCTGCGTATGCATATCGATCCCATTATCATGCAGCTGGCGTATCTTGTCGAGAATCAGATCGTCCTTTTTCAGACCCATCAGCCGTTTCCGGACTTCGTAATCCGTGACATGGACCGAAATATACTGCGGCGAAAGGCGCTGGTCGATAATCCTCCGGAGGATCGCCGGTCCGGCATTCGTCATCGTTGTATAATTACCGTACATGAACGAGAGCCGGTAGTCACCATCGCGGAAATAGAGTTGCTTCCGCATCCCCTTCGGGTTCTGATCCACGAAGCAGAAGATGCAGTCGTTGCCGCACGCCAGAATCTTCATGTCTTCAAAGTCGATCCCGACCCGCTCACCCTCGTCCTTCTCGATTTCAAAGATAGTGACCTCGCGGTCACGTGCGATCTTCAGAACCAGCTCCGGCTCCTCTTCGTGGAACCGGTAGTCGATCGCGTCCAGCACTTTCTTTCCGTTGACCTCGAGGAGATCGTCCCCCTCACGGAGTCCGAGGTCGGCGGCGATGCTCTCCGGTTCCACCATTGTAATTTTCATCCGGCCACCTCAGGAGTGACGATCCTGCCCCGGCACGCTTCATCATCGGCGCCGGAAATCATGGTATTGACAATCGTGTTCTCTTCCGTTCCCTCTGCGGGCACTCCGACACGGATATACTCCTCCGTGAACCCGAATCTGAGACCGTCCCGGACTTCCCCCTCAAGCAGTACAGGACGAACCGCGCCCATCCTGCTCTGGTGGAATGCATTTCGCTTCTTACGGCCGAGCATCCGGAGGGCTCTGCTTCGTGCAAAGCGTCGCTCCGGCCGAACCGGTTGATCATACTGAGCTGCGGGTGTGTTCGGCCGTTCAGAATAGGTAAAAATGTGGAGATAGGAGACAGGAAGGTTGTCCACAAATGAAACGGTATTCGAAAAATGTTCTTCGGTTTCACCCGGAAACCCGACGATCACATCAACACCGATACCGCAGTTGGGAATCCGATCCCGGACCCGCGCGATCCTGCCCGCATAGGCCCTGGTATCGTATCGTCTCCGCATCGACCGGAGGATCCGGTCATCACCGCTCTGGAGCGGAATGTGAAAATGGTTGCAGAGTACTTTTGAATCAGCAACAAGATCAATGATCGCATCGGTCAGGAGATTCGGTTCAATCGAGCTGATCCGGAGCCGTTCGATACCCGCGACAGATTCCAGCCGCATGAGCAGCTTCAGCAGGTTTTCGGAATCCTTCCGGCCGTAATCTCCGACATTGACCCCCGTCAGTACGATTTCTTTGTATCCCTGTGAGACCAGCATTTCCGCCTGCCGGACGCATGCATCGATCGGCTGACTCCGGCTCCCTCCCCTGGCAAGTGGAATGGTGCAGAAGCTGCAGTTATAGTCGCACCCGTCCTGCACCTTCAGGAACGCCCGCGTCCGGCCGTTTTCATCGGAAGAGTACGCCACGCCGAAGTCATCCCCTTTACTGATATCGGAGACATGCACCTGCGGCCCACCGGAACGGTTGTCGGGATTCAGGTGATCGAAAATACTGAATTTCTCCCGCGACCCGAGCACCGCGCCGACACCCTCGATCGATGCGACCTGCTCGGGCTCCAGCTGGGCGTAACATCCTGTAACCAGGACGAAGGAATCCGACGAAGCCCGGAGGGACCGCCTGATCAGCTGCCGGCATTCTCTGTCAGCACGTCCCGTCACCGTGCAGGTATTGATCACCGTCACGTCAGCACGCGCGCCGAACTCGACGACGTCGTAGCCGCGTTCGATGAACTGCCGCGCCATCGCGGAGGTTTCCGCGTGGTTCAGCTTGCAACCGAGCGTATGGAGGGAAACTGTGGGCATTGGTCTTCATACAAAAAGAGCTGCCCCGAGGGGCAGCTCCGGGACTGAAGCCAGGTCGGACCTAGTTTTCAGTCGGTATCGACGTATCTCCGCTCGCCTGATCACTGCCGGTGATCGTTGCAACATCGCCGATCGTATTGGCAGGAATCTGGTGGCTCGCGTTATACTCTTCGACTACTTTCGCCTCTTTCCCCTTCATATATTCAAGGACGGAAAGGACGATCTTCTTCGAATCCTTGTCGAATTCCACGACGGACAGCGGCAGCACATCTCCCACCTTGAACTTGTCTGAGATGTTGCGGACCGTCCCCTGGGCAAGCTGCGAGGCGGGGACAAACCCGTCCACGCCGAGCGGCAGTTCGACGATAACACCCTTCTCAATAATCCGGACGATCTTTCCTTCGACCTCCGTGTTCACGCTGTAGGTCTCCTTGAACTTGTCCCATGGATTATCGTCGATCTGCTTGTGGCCGAGCGAGATGCGCCTTCCGTCCACATCGACGTTCAGGATCACCACCTCGAGGTCATCCCCTTTCTTCACCATTTCACCGGGGTGACGGACCTTCTTGGTCCATGAGAGATCGGAAATATGGACGAGCCCGTCAACACCCTGTTCGAGTTCGACGAACACCCCGAAGTTGGTAAGGTTCCGGACCGATCCCTTGTGCCGTGAACCGACGGGGTATTTCTGCGTGAGTGAAAGCCACGGATCCGGCTCGAGCTGCTTGATGCCGAGCGAGAGCTTCTTGTTTTCCTTGTCGAGACTCAGGATCACCGCATCGATAATCTGCCCCATCGATACAACCTGTGAGGGATGCTTGATATGCTGTGTCCAACTCATCTCGGAGATATGGATCAGGCCCTCGATACCTTTCTCGATCTCAACGAAGGCGCCGTAATCAGCCAGTGAGACAACCTTGCCGCTGACCTTCGTGCCGACCGGGTATTTGACATCGATATTTTCCCAGGGATGCGGCTGGAGCTGCTTGTAGCCGAGGGAAATCCGCTTCTTCTCCTGATCGAAGTCGAGCACCACGACATTGATCGTCTGGTCCAGCTTGACGATTTCGGAAGGATGGTTGATGCGGCCCCATGAGAGGTCGGTGATATGGACGAGGCCGTCCACGCCGCCGAGGTCGACGAACACGCCGAAATCGGTAATCGCTTTCACGCCACCTTCCAGAATCTGGCCCTTCTCCAGCTTCTCCAGGATCTCCTTGCGTTGACCGGAGAGCTCTTCTTCCACGAGGATCTTGTGGCTGACCACCACATTCTCGGAGGCGGGGTTCAGTTTCACGACCCGGAAGTCCATCACCTTGCCGATAAATGCATCAAAATCGCGGACCGGGCGGACGTCGATCTGCGAGCCGGGAAGGAATGCGTCGATTCCGAGCAGATCGACAACAATGCCGCCCTTGATGCGGCGCATACACTTACCCTGAAGGATCTCAGCATTGTCGAACGACTTCGTGATCCGCTCCCAGACACGCATGAAGTCCGCGCGCTTGCGGGAGAGGACAAGCTGGCCGTCCTTGTTTTCAACGCTTTCGAGAAACACTTCGATTTCGTCACCGAGCTTCAGCTCGTCCGGCTTTGAGAATTCCAGAAGCGACACAAGCCCTTCGGATTTGAACCCGATGTCGATTGAGACATCCGATTCACCGATGGCAACAATCTTTCCGTTGACGATCTCCCCTTCACTGATCTGACCCAGTGTTCCCTCATACAGACTCAGAAGCTTGTTGCGCTGCTCTTCCGTATACCCCTGGTCTTCATCGTCATTCATGAATTTGGCGCCGTTGCGTATTCTCATCTCCACCGCGCTCACTTTTTCAGCTGACTGATTCGAAGTTGTTTCCTGATCCATTCGTCCTCCTCTTGTTCGACATACCGTCCTGCAGTACAGGACCTATTCCGCCTTGAGTCCGATCCGGGGCCATTCCACGGGTCCGGGACTTTCCGGGAAATATGCGACTTTATTGATATATGATTGATGAGTTATTCATGGCCCTGCGGGGTCAGACCGCTACCCCGGTCGTGCTGAGCTGTTCTATTGCTGTCTTGACATCTTCCATTAACCATTGCGGCGTCGATGTGGCGCCTGACACCCCGACACGTTCCGCACCGCGGAGCCAGTCGGCTTCAACCTCATCCACACTTTCGACAAAGTAGGAGAGCGGATTCGCATCACGGCAGATATCGAACAACACCTTCCCGTTTGAGGAATTCCTGCCGGCGACGAAGATCATGACATCATTGGACGCGGCAAACTCGCGCAGTTTCGTTTCTCTCCCCGAAACCTGTCCGCAGATCGTGTCCTTTGCATGGAAATCGACTGCCGATTCTTCGAAGGTGGCGACTTCGAACTCCCTGATCTTCCCTCTGAGTTCTTCGGCAATCTGCCGGAAGGTGGCCTTGTCCATCGTCGTCTGTGAAAAGAGCACTGTTTTCCTGGTCAGGTCGACCAGGCTGATCTCTTCAACCGTCCGGATCACAATCCCTTCCCTGTTGATCTGACCATTGAGGCCGACAACTTCAGCGTGTTCTTTCTTTCCAAAAATCACGATCTGGAAGCCCTTGTCATAATACTTTCTGATGCGCTCCTGGACCTTCGTGACCACAGGACAGGTTGCATCAACGAGAGTGACGCCGTGTTTCCTTGCAAGCTCGTACGTCGAGGCTGGTTCGCCATGGGCACGAATCAGAACAGTTCGGCCGCGCAAAGCCGGAAAATCTTCCGTACTGACAACATCCATTCCAAGTTCTGCAAGGCGTTCGATCTCGCGGGGATTATGGATAACCGGCCCGAGCGAGGAGAGCCGGACATCGTTCTTCATTTCCTGCTCGGCGATGGAGATCGTCCGAACAACACCCCAGCAGAATCCGGAATTATGGTCAACCGTTACTTTCATTATGTCCTATGTTTGCGCAGAAGCTCGTTCGCTTTTCTGACAA
>JAOUDE010000377.1 GCA_029859455.1 Ignavibacteria bacterium
AGGGGGACCGTCCATAGCGGATTCCGCCTGACAACACGTTCCTCGACAATGCCGGCGCCCTGCCCGAGACATGGGCGATCGGACTCCGCAACCCGTGGCGATACTCGTTTGATACGGCCGGCCGGCTGATCGTTGCCGATGTCGGTCAGAACAAATGGGAAGAAATCGATATCGTCGAGGCGGGAGGAAACTATGGCTGGCGGCTGAGGGAAGGACGTCATTGTTTCGACCCTGAGGAGGACTGCTGGAAGGATGGTCTGATCGATCCGATTTACGAGTACGACCACGAGGAAGGAGCATCGATCACCGGAGGGTATCAGTACCTTGCCGACGATTTCCCGGCGTTGAAGGGGCTCTATCTTTTCGGTGACTTCATCACAGGACGCCTCTGGGCGCTGCCGTTGCCGGAGCGTTCAGATCAATACGTGCGTGACCCGTTTGCGCTGGGAAGACGGGATTTGCTGATCTCTACCTTTGGAAGGGATGCGGCGGGGAAGGTCTATGTGACCGACTTCACCCGCGGTGTCATCTACAGAATCGATCCTCTCCCATGACCACGACACCGGTCACCACGCTGGATCAAGCCCGCGCCCTCTTTCCACACACAACCCAGGGCAAACTGTACCTGAACCATGCGGCAACCAGTCCGCTCTCCAATCGCGTGGTTCAGGCGATGACCAGCCATCTCGCCGAACGATCCGAAGGAAGGATCGAGACCTACCCTGCCGACATCAGGATGGTCGGCGAGTGCAGGGACCTGATCACCCGGCTTGTGCATGCCGGGTCGCCTGACCGAATCGCGCTGACCGCAAACACATCGGATGCAATCAATATTGTAGCGGGCGGGGTCCCGTTGCAACCGGGCGACAGAGTCGTCGTGGGACATTTCGAATTTCCCGCGAACGTCTGGCCCTATCTCAATCTCCGGAGAAAGGGAATCGCTGTCGAATTCCTGCATTCGGACAAGGGCCGGGTGACAATCGATGCGGTCGAACGCATGATCACTCCGGACACCCGTCTCCTTGCCGTCAGCGCCGTTCAGTTTCTCTCGGGCCACAGGACCGACCTCGCGTCGCTCGGAAACCTGTGCCGTGACAGAAACATCTGGTTTGTGGTGGACGGGATCCAGGCAGTCGGGGCGGTCGATATCGATGTCCGAGCGCTTGGCATTCATGCTCTCGCTGCCGGCGGACAGAAGTGGCAGAACGCCCCGCACGGCAACGGATTCCTTTACGTTTCGGAAGAATTGCAGGAGGCGCTTCAGCCTGCCTCGCTCGGGTGGCTCGCCGTCGAAGATCCCTGGCAGTTTTCCGACTACGACCAGCCGGTTGCCACCACAGCCCGACGGTTTGAGGGGGGATCCCTGAACATGCCGGGTCTCTGGGGCTATCATGCCGCCCTCTCGACGCTCATCGAATTCGGACTTCCGGCGATCGAGTCGCGGGTCCGAGGGCTGACACGATTGTTGATCGACCGCTTTTCAGAAATCCCCGGCGTCGACATCTTCACTCCGACGGATGACGACCAGCATGCAGGGATCGTAACGATCCGTCCCGGGAATGCAGATGCCGCGGTGGTGTTCAAACGCCTGCTGAAACGCAATGTCACAGTCGCACTCCGCGAAGGAATGCTCCGCTTCTCACCTCATTTCTACAATACCGATCAGGAGATCGAGAGAGCAATCGACCTGTTCCATGAGACAATCAGTCAACCGTGACACGGCTCCGCTCTGTCTTGTCGACCTTCGATCTGACAATGATCGCGATCGGGGGAACGATCGGCTCCGGAATCTTCCTTACACCGTCACTCGTTGCCGCCAATCTGTTGTCACCATGGCTGATCCTCGGCGTGTGGCTCCTGGGCGGAGTGGTTACGGTGTGCGGCGCTCTTGCGTTTGCGGAACTGGGCGGAATGATGCCGAAAGCAGGAGGCATGTATGCGTACCTGACCGAAGGATACGGACCGCTGACCGGCTTCCTCTTCGGATGGGCGTATCTTCTCGTGGTCAACACCGGAGGGATAGCGGCGCTGTCGCTGGCGTTCGCCACCTACCTCGCCTACTTCGTTCCCCTTGATGCCATCGGCATTCAGATCGCCGCCGTTACCGGGCTTGCAGTGGTCACGCTCCTGAATATCGTTGGTGTCCGGGCAGGAGGAATCTTTGCCGATCTTTTCACCATCTTAAAGCTTGTCGGCATCGCGATCCTGGTGGTGGCCGGGTTGGGCTGGGGGGTGCGGAATCCGCTCGAGGTGACCGGGGAACCGGAGCTGGCAGCGGGTGACTTTGCCGGCGCACTTGCAGCCGCCATGGTCGGTGTTCTCTGGTCATTCGGCGGGTGGCAGCATGCTTCGTTCGCCACCGCGGAAGCAAAGGACCCGGCCCGGTCGATACCGAAAGCGATGATCACCGGCGCAGCCGTCGTGACCGCCGTCTACCTTCTCTCCAACCTCGCGTATCTTTCTCTGCTCAGCCCCGCCGGGATGGGAGGATCAGACAGGGTCGCTGCGGACGCCATGGAACAGGCGATCGGTCCCGCCGGAGGGATGTTGATCGCCCTGTTCATCTTCCTTTCGACATTCGGATCGACCGGGATCTAC
>JAOUDE010000378.1 GCA_029859455.1 Ignavibacteria bacterium
GAAGCGATGGAGCTGTTCGGTAGTCTTGCCCGGGAAATCGGACCCGTCTCCCTCACCGCTCCGGGTGTGGTTGCGACCGATTCAGGGAACTGATCATGGATCTCAGGGATATCACGCAACAGGTCCGCTCCGGCGGGCGAATCGACAGGGAGCAGGCCCTCATAATGCTGCAGCGTATGCATCTGCTCGATCTGGGTGAGCTTGCCGGTGAAATCCGGTATGCGAGGATTCCGGATCGAAGGGTGACCTTTGTGGTCGACACCAATCCGAACTACACCAATATCTGCAACGTCGATTGCATTTTCTGTGCGTTCTACAGGCACAAAGGGGATGAGGGGGAGTACACATGGTCGGTCGATCATATGATCCGGAGTTTCCGGGAATCGGCTGACAAGGGTGTCACCACGATCCTTCTGCAGGGAGGAGTGAATCCTGAACTGTCCTTCGAATACTATCTTGATCTGGTGAAGCGGACAGTCGCCGAGGTTCCTCAGGTAATGCCGCATTTCTTTTCCACCTCGGAGATCATCGGGATGTCAGAAGTCTCAGGCCTCACTATTCCAGCGGTGCTTCAGAAGCTCTGGGACGCGGGACAGCGGACGATTCCGGGTGGAGGAGCGGAGATCCTTTCCGACCGTGTGAAGAAGAAGATCAGCAGCAAGAAAGGGACCAGTGCTGACTGGCTCAACGTGATGAGGGAAGCGCACAGGATCGGATTCAAGTCGACTGCCACCATGATGTACGGGCATCTCGAAACCGATGAGGATATCATCGAGCACCTCGATGTTGTCCGGTCTCTCCAGGATGAACACCACGGCTTCACAGCATTCGTCCCGTGGAGCTTCAAACCGGGGAACACCCCCCTGGAAAAGATCATTCCGCACTATGCAACGGCCACCCGCTATTATCAGATCCTGGCGCTCTCAAGGATCTATCTCGACAACTTCGACCATATCCAGGCATCCTGGTTTTCCGAGGGAAAGAAGGCGGGCCAGATAGCGCTGAACTTCGGGGCGGACGATTTCGGCGGGACACTCCTCGAAGAGAATGTCCATGCGGCGGCGAAATTTGTGAACAAGACAAACACCGAAGAGTGTATCGGCCTGATCCATGGCGCGGGGTTCGATGCTGCGCAACGGACCACGTTGTACGAAGTCCTGAAGACCTATCCCCAGCCGGAGGCTGTTCCGGCCTAGAAGCGAAGAACCAAAGGCGGCTGGTCATTGCGAGTTCCGACATCTTTTGTCGGAACGAAGCAATCTCCTTCTTGCCTGGAATCGAAGATTATCAGATTGCTTCGTTTCGTTCACAATGACATTGGGCGCTTTTCATCAGCCTGCGCGGCCCTTTCAGCTGCGAATTTCCTATCATGAAGACCAGAATCCTGAAGACAACAGGAGATGACCGCGCCGGAAGTATCCGCACCGCGGTGAAGCTCCTGGCGGAGGGGGAGGTGGTGGCGTTTCCGACCGAGACAGTCTACGGCCTCGGCGCGGATGCGTTCAACCGGAAGGCGATCAGGGCAATCTATAAGGTCAAAGGGCGGCCCTCCGACAACCCGCTGATCGTCCACATCGGCTCCCTTTCACAGGTCCACCCGCTTGCCGCCACGATTCCAATCAGGTTCTGGGTCCTCGCCGAAGCGTTCATGCCGGGACCACTGACCGTTGTGCTACGGCGCTCACCCGCACTTCCCCGCTACCTCAATCCCGGACTCCCGTCAGTTGCCGTGCGTTTTCCCCGCCACCCGGTGGCGCGCGCACTGATCAACGAAGCCGGCTTTCCGCTCGTCGCACCCTCCGCCAACCTCTCCGGCCGGCCGAGCCCGACACGCGCCGTTCATGTGCTGGAGGACCTGGATGGAACGATCCACGCGATTCTTGACGGGGGGCGTTGCAGGGTTGGACTCGAATCGACGGTCATCGATCTGACCGGGAGGAGGCCGACGGTGCTCCGGCCCGGAGTCATCACGGTTGAACAACTGGAAAAGGTGCTCCGAACGAAGGTGGGGCTAGCGCGCCAGACCGCGAAGAAGCCCCGGTCTCCGGGACTGAAGTACCGCCACTATTCGCCGAGGGCGGAGCTGATCCTGCTGGAAGGGAAGAAGCCTGAGATCAGAAAGGCATTAAAGGAAATGTCCGGAGCGCTGAAAGGAAAAAAGAAGATAGGAGTCCTTGCGCTGGCCGGCTATACACGCCCTTCAGAGCGTCTTGATTTCTTTTCCCTGGGAACAACCGGTGTTGAAGGAGCAGCCAGAAAACTGTTCGAGGGTCTTCGGGAACTCGACAGGCGGAAGGTCGACGTGATTCTCTGTCCTGCGTTCGAAGAGGAAAAGGTCGGCACCGCGGTAATGAATCGTTTGAGGAAGGCGGCAACCCGGAGGATCCGTGTCTGAACATGCACCGGTCCATCACCGGAAGGCTGTCACTCTCACCATTATTGTCGCCGCGCTCGGTTATTTCGTCGATATTTATGACCTCGTGCTGTTCGGAATCGTCCGGGTGGAGAGCCTGATCGGACTCGGCGTTCCCGAGTCGGACCTCCTGAGCGAAGGGGTGGTTCTGCTCAACACGCAGATGGGAG
>JAOUDE010000064.1 GCA_029859455.1 Ignavibacteria bacterium
AAGAACACCCTTCAGGCCGCTTCCTCGCTCCGGTGAGAAACCTCCGTATGTTGCTTATCATTCCGCAATTCGATAAATTTGGGGAAAATCGCCGTTTTTCCCGCTATCTGTCATGAGCCGTACTTCATTGGTCTTGGGAGTCGATGGAGGGGGGACCAGGAGTACAGGTCTGATCGCGGACCTATCCGGGAACATCCTCACGACGCAGGAAGCTGGGGCCATGAATCCGAACGTCGTAGGATTCGAGGCTTCCGCCCGCACGATCTTTGAATTGATCACCAATTGTTGTGAAGAAGTCCGCTGTTCTCCAGACGATCTGAGGTCCATCGTCCTCGGTGTTGCCGGTGCGCGGGTCCACGAGTTCCGTGAACGGATCAAGGAATCGGTCAACGCTCATTCCGTGAAAAAGGGAAAGAAGTTCCTTCCGATTTCGATCGAGACCGACGCCCGGATCGCACTCGAGGGAGCATTTGACGGATCTGCCGGTGTGGTGCTCATCGCCGGTACCGGGTCGATCATCATCGGCAAGACTGAGAAAGGGGAGATCCTTTCGGTCGGCGGTTGGGGGAGGATCCTCGGTGACGAAGGGAGCGGGTTCGCTCTGGGTCGCGACGGAGTGAGGGCATTGACCTCGTATTATGACGGACGAAGGGATGATTCGAAGCTTCGCGGGCTTGTTGAAGAGACCTTCGGCTGGAAGGACCGAGAGGACCTTATCCGGGCGGTGTATCAGGAGCAGTTCGATCTGGCGCAGCTGGCCCCGCTGGTGATGACGGCTGCCGTTGACCATGATCCTGTGTGCCAGAGGATTCTGCAGAATTCCGCAACCCAGCTCGTCGATCAGCTTCGAAGCGTTGTCATGAAGATGGGGGTTCTCAGACGAATCAGCGTTGTTCTGAGCGGGGGTCTTGTCGATCAGGAAACGGTGTTTTCCAATGTTCTCCGGATGAAGATCATGAAAGCCCTTCCACAGGTTGAAGTCCGGAAGGCGGCTAACCCGCCGGCCCATGGTGCCGTCCGGATCGCGATCAGTCGTATCCGGGAGTCCTGACTGCTCCCAATGAATTTCTCCCGCATTCGGTCTCTCGATTCTCTGTTTCTTCTTATCTCTCTGTGGATTGGTGTCCACCCCGGGCTGAGTGCAGGACCCGATCCTCTCCTTTCGCCCGATGACATCTCCTCCATGGTCGCCTCGATGTCCCTGGAGGAGAAGATCGGTCAGCTGATCTGGCCCCGCTCGTACGGGCACTTTATCAGCGACGAGAGTGAGGAATTCACGCGGCTGGCCGGTCTGGTACGGGAGCAGAAAATCGGCGGACTTGTCGTGTTCCAGGGTGATGTGTACGAGACTTCGGTCCTGCTCAACAAGCTGCAAAAGCTTTCCCGCCTTCCTCTCCTTGTTGCGGCTGACTTCGAACGGGGTGCGGCGATGCGGATCCGCAGGTCCACTCATTTCCCGGAGGCAATGGCGATCGCGGCAACGCGAAACCAGGAGTATGCCTACGATGTCGGTAAGGCGATTGCCGAGGAAGCGCTGGCGATCGGTATCCACCAGAACCTTGCTCCCGTCGCAGATGTGAACAACAATCCTGCGAACCCCGTCATCAATACCCGCTCCTTCGGCGAGAACTCCGGGCTGGTATCCCTCATGGTCAGCGCGTTTGTGCGGGGAACGAATGACGCGGGCGCGATCGCCACAGCAAAGCATTTTCCAGGACACGGAGACACCGGGACCGACTCCCACATAGACCTGCCTGTCCTGCGGTTCGACCGTGCCCGTCTCGACTCCGTCGAGCTGCTCCCGTTCAGAGCGGCGGTCGGCAGCGGAGTCGGTTCAGTGATGATTGCACACCTTGTGGCAACGTCCCTGGACCAGGAGCTTCCCGCGACTCTTTCCCCGAACGTGATCAATCGTCTGCTGCGGCGCGAGATCGGTTTCGACGGTCTGGTGGTGACTGATGCAATGGAGATGCGAGGGTTGTTGAACAGCTACTCGGTGGGCGAGTCCGCCGTGCTCGCCATACGTGCCGGGGCGGACATCATCCTGGTGCCGGCAGACGAAGCACTGACCTTTGAAGCCCTTGTCAGAGCTGTGCTCGAGGAAGAAATCCCGGCCGGCAGGATCGATGAATCGGTGACCCGGATTCTCACATTGAAACAGAAGCTGGGGCTGTTTGAAAAGCGGGCAGTCGATGTCGACGCCATCGCAGGGGTGGTCGCGACCGAGTCTCACATGCTTCTTGCGAAGCAGGTGGCGCGCGAATCCGTGACTTTGCTGAAAAACCAAAATGAGCTGCTCCCGTTCACGGATCTCAGGCGAAAGAGGGTGGCCCTCATCACGCTTTCCGACTCCGAGTTCGGACGCGCCGACATCCACCGCCCCTCGGTTTCCCGGACGAACGAACCGTTTGGTTCCTATTTTGCATCGGGATTGAGAGACCGCGCCGGATCGGTGACACATTTCCGCTTTGATCCCGGCAGTCACCCGCTTGAGTTTGATGATGCACTCGTAAAGCTGGAACGGTATGATCTCCTCATTGTTGCTGTCTACGCGAAAGTGCGGAGCGGAAGCGGGCGAATGGGACTGCCTGATGGATTCGACCGGTTCATCGACCGGCTTCCGGGCCTGAAGAAACAGATAGTAGCCATCTCATTCGGGAACCCTTATCTTATCTCGTTGTTCCCCGACGCGTCTGCCATGCTCTGTTCGTACTCCGATGCTGAACCGACCATCGAAGCCACGCTGGAGGGACTCTTCGGCGAAGTACGACTGTCGGGCAAACTCCCGGTCTCGATCCCCGGCCAGTTTGGTTTCGGTGACGGGCTGACAGTTCCGCAGACCGTCCTGCGAAGGGACGTCCCGGCGGCAGCCGGATTTGACAGAAGCCGGCTTGCCATCGTCGATACCATCATCAGCCAGGGGATACGGTCGAAAGCGTTTCCCGGAGCACAGGTCGCCGTCATCAGGGATGGCGCACTCGTCTACCGTGAGTCGTTCGGCAACCTGACGTATGATCCCGAATCACTCCCGGTGACCGGATCGACCATGTATGATCTGGCGTCACTGACCAAGGTTGTGGTGACGACCGCATCGATCATGAAGCTTTACGACGAGGGAAGGTGTTCCCTCGATGATCCCATCGTCCGCTTCCTGCCGCAGTTTCAGGGTGCATCGAAGCAGAAGGTCACCATCAGGGATCTCCTGACGCACCAGAGCGGGCTTCCCGCATACCGTGATTTCTACAGGTTGTCGACGTCACCGACGCAGGCGCTCGACTCATTGTATGCAACACCGCTGGTGGCGGAACCGGGCGATACGACGATCTACAGCGATCTGGGGATGATGCTTCTCGGTAAGGTTGTCGAATCGATCACCGGGAAACTGCTGGATGAATTTTTCGCAGAGACGTTCTCCGGGCCGCTCGGGATGACGCATACGATGTTTGCTCCTTCAGAGAGCCGCAGAGGAAGCTGTGCTCCGACGGAGGAAGATCACTTCTGGAGAATGCGGCTGGTCCAGGGAACGGTCCATGACGAAAACGCTGAGTTGTTCGGCGGGATTGCGGGACACGCCGGCCTTTTTTCCACGGCGTCCGATCTCGCGGTGTTCATGCAGATGATCCTGAACGGAGGAACGTACGGGGGTACGCGGTTCTTCAGAGAAAGCACCGTGATCGAATTCACCGGACGGGAGACCCGTCATCGAGTGCGGGCGCTCGGCTGGGATGCAAAATCCTCCAAGGGTTCATCCGCAGGGAGCCTCTTTTCGATCTCCTCGTTCGGACATACAGGATTCACCGGAACATCGATCTGGTGTGATCCGGAACGACGGATGGCTGTCGTCCTGCTGACAAACCGGGTCCATCCGACCCGGGAGAACAATGGGATCTACCGCATCCGGCCTCTTATCCATGACTCAATCGTACGGGCACTTGTGAATGACGACATCCGCTGATCAGTGTCAGCAGGTGTACTCATAATCGGAGGATACTACCATGAAGAAATTCAAGAACGAGGAATTCGTTGATTTTTCCAGACCATCGATTCGAAGGAAACAGGAGAAGGCCCTCGAGGCGCTCCGCGGGCAGTTTGCCATGGAGTATCCTCTCGTCATCGGCGGCCGCAGAGTGACGGCAGAGGAACAGTTGAAGTCGTACAATCCCGCACGACCCTCCGAGGTGGTCGGGACGTTCCAGAAAGGGACGGTGGCCCACGCCGAAGAGGCGATCAGGACAGCGCACTCGGTCTTCGGCACCTGGCGGAATGTACCGCCTGCCAAACGAGCTTCCTATCTTTTCAAGGCAGCGCGGATCATGAGAAAGCGCCGGTTCGAATTGAATGCGGCAGTTATCACGGAGGTGGGCAAACCGTGGAATGAGGCCGATGCAGATGTTGCTGAGGCAATCGACTTTCTCGAATACTATGGTCGGGAGATGCTCAGGTACGGAAAGGATCACCCGGTGGTGAAGCGTCCGGGTGAGAAGGGGAGGCTGGTGTATCTCCCGCTCGGGGTCGGCGTGGTCATACCCCCATGGAATTTTCCCTTTGCCATTCTGGCCGGCATGTCCTCGGCGGCGATCGTTACCGGGAACACGGTGGTGCTCAAGCCTTCCAGCGATTCCCCGCTGATCGGATGGAAGTTCATGGAAATCATGGAAGAAGCAGGCCTCCCGGCAGGAGTTCTGAACTTTGTGACAGGCCCGGGCGGGAGTATGGGAGATTCACTGGTCGCACATCCGCTGACCAGATTTGTTTCCTTTACCGGTTCGAAGGAAGTTGGTATCCACATCTATGAACTTGCCGCCAGGGTTCAGCCGGGTCAGGTGTGGCTGAAGCGGGTCGTCGCCGAGATGGGTGGAAAGGATTCAATTATCGTCGATGATGGAGTGGATCTCGAAGAGGCGTCAACCGGCGTGGTGCAATCTGCTTTCGGTTTCCAGGGACAGAAGTGCTCCGCATGCTCCCGGGCGATCGTTCATGAGAATGTGTACAACGAGTTCGTCAGTCTGGTTGCGATGAAGACGGCGGCTCTGACAATGGGAGATCCCGCCTCACCCGATGTCGCAATGGGACCGGTCATCAATGCCAGAGCGCGCGACACCATCATGGGATACATAGAAAAAGCATTGAATGAAGGTGGCCGGACCGTCGCGGGCGGCGTGGCCGGGGACGTGGATGGTTACTTCATTCGCCCCACCGTGATCGCAGATGTGACCCCGAAAGCCACCATCGCCCAGGAGGAAATCTTCGGCCCCGTTCTCGCCATCATCAAGGCGAAGGACTTTGACGAGGCGATGCAGATCGCAAACAACACCGAGTACGGTCTGACCGGCGCTGTGTACTCCCGCAACAGGAAGCATCTGAAACGGGCAGAAGAGGAATTCTTCGTCGGCAATCTCTATATCAACAGAGGATGCACCGGTGCCTTCGTCGGCGCCCATCCTTTCGGCGGCTTCAACATGAGCGGAACCGACTCGAAAGCCGGAGGACGTGATTACCTGCTGCTCTTCCTGCAGGCGAAATCCATAGCAGTCGATACACGAAAAAGGAAGTGAACAACATTCAGGAGAGCGAAGGAACCTATGAACATTCATGAACATCAGGGAAAAGAGATTCTGAGGCGTTTCGGGGTGCCGGTCCCTCAGGGCCGGGTGGCATACTCAGTCGATGAAGCAGTCGAATCCGCCCGGCAGATCGGCGGGGAGGTCTGGGTTGTCAAAGCACAGATACATGCCGGAGGTCGCGGCAAGGGAGGAGGGGTGAAAGTCGCCCGGTCCCTCGACGAAGTCCGGCAGTTCGCATCTGACATCCTCGGGATGATTCTCATTACCCACCAGACGGGGCCCGAGGGGAAGAAGGTGAACCGCTTACTGATCGAGCAGGGCGTCGATATTGCGCGGGAGCTCTATGTCGGGGTAACCCTGGACCGCGCTTCATCCCGGCACGTCGTGATGGCTTCAACGGAAGGCGGCGTTGAGATCGAAAAGGTCGCTTCCAGGACTCCTGAGAAGATTCTGAAGGAGTTCGTGGATCCGGCTGTCGGCTTCCAGCCGTTTCAGGCAAGGAAGCTGGCCTTCGGTCTCGGGCTGACCGGAGAGGCGTTTCGGAACGGCGTTCGGTTTCTCTCTGCTCTGTACACATGTTACCATGAAATGGATTGCTCCCTTGCAGAGATCAACCCTCTGGTGGTCACGAGTGCGGGGGATGTCCTTGCGCTCGATGCGAAGATGAATTTTGATGACAATGCTCTTTTCAGGCATCCGGACATCGTCGGTTTCCGGGATCTCGGGGAAGAGGACCCGCTCGAGGTCGAGGCCTCGAAATCAAACCTCAACTATATCAAGCTTGACGGCAACGTGGGTTGTATGGTGAACGGTGCGGGTCTGGCGATGGGAACGATGGATATCATCAAACTGGCAGGGGGCGAGCCTGCCAATTTCCTTGATGTCGGCGGCGGAGCGAGCGCGGAAACAGTGGAATCGGGATTCAGGATCATCCTTGCCGACCCGCATGTCAAGGCGATCCTGATCAATATCTTCGGCGGCATCGTCCGCTGCGACCGTGTTGCGACCGGAGTCGTCCAGGCGGCGCGTCATATCAGCGTCAATGTCCCCATCGTCGTTCGCCTTGCGGGGACGAATGCAGAACTCGCGGCAAAGATACTCCGCGATTCCGGTATGAATTTCCGCGTGGCCGGCAGCCTCAGGGATGCCGCTGATCAGGTCACCCAGGCGATAGCTGCCTGATGTCCGGCTCCCCTCCTGTTTCGCGGGTTCGTGATCCCTATACCCGCAGAATCCTTTCCAACGTTCAAGGGAAGGATCCCCTGCGGATTCTCGCACGGACACCGCGCCGGCTTTCTTCGCTGACCGACGGGCTCTCAACCCGGCAACTCCGGAAACGTCCGGCGGCGGGGAGATGGTCGATTGCTCACCTGATCTGTCATCTCAGCGATACCGAGGTGGTTCTCGCCTTCCGGTTACGTATGGCGATCGCCGAATCTGGTACTCCTCTTCAGTCAATGAACGAAAAAAGGTGGGCGCGACATCTCGGCTACGAGACGGCGAACATCCGCGAGCGGCTCCTGCTGTTCACCGTTCTCCGAAGCGACACCATGCGCCTGTTGCGTAGTCTCTCCGGCTCCGCGTGGAGCCGGTATGGCGTTCACGAGGAGCGGGGGAAGGAAACGGTAACCCGGATCGCCAGGATGTATGCCGGGCATGACGTGAACCATCTCCGCCAGATGGAGACGATCAGGAAGCAGATACTCGACCGATGAAACTGAATGACGCATACGAACCGGTAATCGGCCTTGAAGTCCACGCGCAGCTGCTGACCGCGTCAAAAGCGTTTTGCAGCTGTTCGACACAGTTTGGTGTGGAACCAAACAGTAATGTCTGTCCGGTATGCCTCGGCATGCCGGGGACTCTCCCCGTGCTGAACCGCAACCTCGTCGAGTTCATCATTCGGATGGGACTTGCGACCGGCTGTTCCATTACACCACGGTCAGTCTTTGCCAGAAAAAACTATTTCTATCCGGATCTCCCCAAAGGCTATCAGATATCCCAGTTCGACCTTCCTCTTTGCACCGGCGGATCGGTCGAAATCGATCTGGATGACGGAAGCCGGAAGACGATCCGCCTGACACGCATTCATATGGAAGAAGATGCCGGCAAATCGATACACGATATCGATGTGGACACACTGGTTGATGTAAACAGATGCGGGGTCCCCCTGATCGAAATCGTCTCCGAACCGGACATGCGGTCACCCCGTGAAGCATATCTGTTCCTGACCCGCATCAGACAGCTGGTGACCTATCTTGGCATCTGTGACGGCAACATGGAAGAGGGGAGCCTGAGAGCGGACGCCAATATCTCCGTGCGGAGGAAAGGGACCACTCCGTTCGGGACCAAGACCGAGGTCAAGAACATGAATTCGTTCCGGTATGTTGAACGGGCTCTCGAGTTCGAGATCAACCGTCAGATTCAGGTTTTGACAGAAGGAGGAACGGTTGCTCAGGAAACCCTCCTCTGGGATGCGAACCTCGGTGTGGCGATTCCGATGCGAAGCAAGGAGGAAGCGCATGATTACAGGTATTTTCCGGATCCTGATCTGGTTCCGGTTCTGGTCGAGGAGGCCTGGACCGGGCGGATACGGGAGTCGATGCCGGAACTCCCCACGGTGCGAAGGGATCGGTTCGAATCGACGCTGGGACTTCCCCGCTACGATGCCGATGTTCTGACAGCCGAGAAGGAAACAGCGGATTATTTCGAAGACACACTGCAGGAACTGACGAATCAAACCGGGAGAGACCGGAAGGATCTGGCGAAACCTGTCAGCAACTGGGTTATGACCGATATCCTTCGCGTCATGGGAGAACGGAAGCTGGCCATCGGACAGGTCCCGATTTCGCCCGTAAGGCTTGCCGGGATGATTCGCCTGATCCTGGACGGGACTATCAGCGGAACGATCGCAAAAGAACTGTTCGAAGAGATGCTTGGATCGGATGAGGATCCTGAATCAATTGTTGAACGGAAAGGACTTGTGCAGGTCTCTGATCATGGTGTTCTCTCCGCAGCCATCCAGGAAGTCCTCGACAATTCACCCGATCAGGTCAGGAAATACATCAACGGAAGTGACAAGGTGTTCGGATTCTTCGTCGGACAGACGATGAAGAAACTGCAGGGAAAAGGGAATCCCTCAGTCATCAATGAACTGCTTCGAAAGAAGCTTGACGGGCTGAAGTCCGCCTGAAAAAGGAGACGAAACGGATGCGTCCTATTGTGATTGCCGGAAACTGGAAAATGAATCTCGACCTTGGAGAAACAAGAACCCTCCTCAACGGGATTCTTCAGGGGGTTGCCTCCGCGAGAAAAGAATCGACCCATGTCATTGTTTGTCCCCCGTTTACCTCCCTTTCGCTTGCCTCGGAAATCCTCAGAGGTTCGGCAATCCGGCTCGGCGCCCAGAATATGTCTCATCATGATAACGGCGCATTCACCGGTGAAATCTCCTGGGGGATGTTGAAAGCTGTCGGCTGCCGGTACGTCATCATCGGTCACTCCGAGCGGCGCCAGTTCTATGGTGAAACCGATAAGCTCATTTCATTGAAAATGAAAAAAGCGCTCGACCATGATCTTATTCCGATATTCTGTGTCGGTGAAACGCTGGAGCAGCGCGAGCGTGGTGAAACCGAGACGGTCATCACAAACCAGATCAGGGGGGGGCTGGAGGGAGTTTCGACGGGAGAGGCGGCGCGGATGATTCTGGCGTATGAACCGGTCTGGGCGATCGGCACCGGGAAGACGGCGACACCGCAGCAGGCGCAGGACGTGCACAAGGTCATCCGCTCGCTTCTCGCGGACCAGTTTGATTCCACCCTTGCTGCGTCTATTCCGATCCAGTATGGTGGGAGCGTGAAGCCGGAGAATGCTTCCGATCTTCTGGCTTGCGACGACATTGATGGTGCTCTTGTAGGCGGGGCGTGCCTCAAGGCGGAATCATTTCTGGGAATCGTAGCATCCGCGAACCGGTAATTGTATTATTTTCCATTGATTTTCGGGGTTTTCTTGCTTATATTCTTCACAGAAGAGACCTTACCTCCCACACTTGCAAGCCCGGGCGTATTTGTTCAGAAAAACGCTGAAATCGAGTCCTCGAGCAGTACCGAGCTTTCTTTCCTTCTTTCTTCTGTTGACAACTACCCTCCTTTTCGTGGCCGGGGCAGTATCAGATGAGATCTTCCTGGAAAACGGAACCCCTTTAACCGTCGGAGATGACAGTGGTTTTCTGCTTGACAGTCCATTCCGTGAGAAACTTGACCTTTCGGGGGCCTGGTTCTACTCGGTAGATGGGGGTGGGGCTGGCAGTGTCCGACTCCCGGCTGCCTTCGATTTTGAGGGAAATGTGACGTTTTCCAGGACGGTCGAACTGACCCCGGAACAGGTCGACCGGTACACCTTCCATCTCGTCCTCCTTGGGGTGAACTATCGATGTGACGTATTTGTGAACGGCGAGTATGTGGCCGGGCACGAAGGAGGATACACCAGTATTGTCCGGGAGATCCCCCCATCGCTTCTCCAGCCTGGTAATGAAAATCAGATCAGACTGCAGGTTGACAACCGCCTCGACAGCCGGATGACAATTCCCGGTCGTTTGCAGGTGTGGGGATGGAGGAACTACGGGGGTGTGCTTCGTGATCTGTTCATCCTGGCAACTCCCAAATTTTTCATCAGGAATATGAACGTCGAATCGACACTCGTGAAGGGTGGATCTTCGGTCAGTTTGAGAATTCAGCCGGTGCTTGGTGGGGAGATCATGGCGAACGAGCCGGGTGCGCGGACGGTTCAGAAGCCGGCGTTCTACGTCGACCTCGTGGAGAAAATATCGGGAACGGTTGTTGCTCAGAGTGCCGCCGTTCCGGTCCAATCAACAAATGAGGGGTGGCAGTGTGCTCCTGCTCAGGTCGTCCTGCAACAGCCGAATCTCTGGAGTCCCGAGAATCCGGACCTGTACATCCTGCGCGGCGTT
>JAOUDE010000379.1 GCA_029859455.1 Ignavibacteria bacterium
CCACAGCGACGTTTGCGGGTGTGTCATGAGCAAGGTTCGGAACGGATCGGTCCTGTGCGTAATCGGTTTCCTTGTGCTGAGCTGCGGATCGACGGAGACACAGACGGTACCCGCGGAGCAGGCACCGGAACAGAGTCCGATCGGCTTCCAATCGACAAAAGATACCGTACTGACGAGTCGCCCTCCGGAGGAGACGCATGAAGAACCGATCCGGGGAGAACGTGCGATCCGCTACATGGTTCAGATCGGTGCGTTCGTAAACCCGGTCAATGCATCAAGGGTCCAGGAACTGGCGAGGGAACGTTTCGGGATACCGGTCTTCAATGACTACCGGTCTGACCTCAGGCTCTATCAGGTACGCATAGGCTTTTTTGAGGAGAGAAGCGACGCCGTCAGCTTCCGCACCAAACTGATTCGAGCCTTTCCCGAAGAGTATCACGACGCCTGGATTGTAGAACTGTTACCGTAGGAAGACTATGAAAAGACCGGGAACGATACTGGTATTCACATCCGTCATGACCATCGCAGGGTGCAGTTCGTCAAAGGACTCCGCACCCGGGAACGGGGAATCGGCCGCGGGAACGATGCAGCGGTACGAGGCGGAATTCGATCCGACACTCTACAATCCGGATGTGGCCCCCTACCTTGCAGAAGAACTCCCGCCGAGGTCAGAGCCCGTCAGGACGACCGCAGGAGTGGCGAACCCGTCACCATCAGAACTGGTCCAGGGATTTCGCGTGCAGATCTACGCCTCCACCAATATCGACCAGGCTGCGGATCAAAAGGAAATCGCAGAAGAACTGTTTCCGGAGGAATGGTTCTACCTTGTCTACGACCCACCGACGTACAAGATCCGTGCTGGCAATTTTCTCAACCGGTTCGAAGCAGACAGGTTTCTCAGGGATTTGCGGGCGGAGGGATTTCGTGACTCGTGGATCGTACCGGACAAGATACTGAAAAACATCCCTCCCCGCTCCGCAGGCATCCCGCCGGAAGATCCCTCAGAGTCGCCTGACTCAGGGAATGATCAATGATACTCCTTCGACACTCCACCGGGGTCTGACCTTCACCGTGTCGGAGCCAACCACGAAACGTTCCGAGGGATGAAACGGGAACGGCAGTCCGAACGTATAGGCACCTGAACTGTCTTCATCCCTGTAAGCGGTAACCACAAAGTGACCTGCTGCCAGTTCCGGGAAATGAAACTTTCCGGGCGAATCCTGCACCAGAGCCGACTCCTTCCGGTCAGAAATCCTGCGAACGGTCACCACCACAGGACCTGCCGCACTCAGATTCAAATCCTGGGTCACCCCCTCCAGCTCACCCGATCGATCAGGGTTGAATGTCGTGAACCTGGCTCCCCAGACCGAATCCTTCCGGGCATTCCCGTTCAGATCGATCACCGAGTCCATGACGATCTGCAGGTGATAGGTCCGGGCGAACCGAAACTTCTCTGCCGGTCTCACCTGCACCTTTACCGGAGAAATCCATTCCGGCATCAACGAAACTGTTCCTCCTCCGGTATCGCTGATGGTCAGGCCGTTCGCGAACACAGAACGGTTCACTGGTTCATCGAAGGCAAAGGTCATCGGGCGGTCAACCGGAAATCCCAGGATCGTATCAGCAAAGGAGATGACGCTGAAGACAGGCGCAACCGTATCCGGATTTTCCGAAGCACGAAACGTGAGCGATGCGTTCATCGGGTCGATCGGCCATCCGGCCGTATCAGAGACATCGGTGACGCTCAACCTGTACACAGCATTATGCGTCAGTGGAACGCCGAACAGGATTCCGCCGGCGGAACGATCGAGCGGATCCAGGAACGCGGCACGGAGGGGAACCGATTCTCCGACGGCTGTGTCCACGACGCTGACATTGTTGAGGTCGAACGATGGCGCACGGACCGGTTCACTGAACCGGAACCGGATCTGCCGTTCGTCCAGAGGTTGAACACCCGAGAGAAACGGGTTGGTCGTATCCTCCTTCGTCAGTTGAAACTGTACGATGTCAACAGATGGATTATCCGCCGAGAGAACAATATCCCGGTTGAACACACCAAACTGATCGAGCTGGCGGTCATAGAGCAGGTTGCGGTATTCATCGCGAATCGCGAACAATCGGTAGGTTCCCCACGCGAGACTTGAAAATACGAACCTGCCGTCCCTGCCCGTTTGCATGATATAGTCAGGTTTCACACGGGCAGGATCGAGGGTGTCGGCATCGAGCGGATCGAGGCGATAAGCAAACAGGGTCACCGCTTCCGGTTTCGGGTCGTACACACGACCGCTCATCCGCCCGCGGTCAAGCGAATCACCGGTGCTGAAGGCGAGGGTATGGCCTGTCGCCATCCGGTTCTTCGCCCGCTGGTCGATCACGTCGGTCCCGACCGTAACGACATATGTCGTATTCGAACGAAGGGTGTCGGGAAGCAGAATCTCCAAATCCTTTCCGCTCCAATCATACTCCACATCTCCAACGGGAGGTGAGATGAAGATCGCGTCCTCCACCGACCTCCGGTCCACATACTCGCTGAACTCAAGGAGAATGATGTTCTCCTGTACCCGCACCGCACCCG
>JAOUDE010000380.1 GCA_029859455.1 Ignavibacteria bacterium
CTGTCCCGTACGCCTCAATCAGTGGACTTGCATCGCTTATGAAGATATATACCAGGAGGGGAGATGAGGGCGAAACAGGCCTCTTCGGCGGACAACGGGTCCCGAAGGATGATCTGCGGATTGAGGCGTACGGGACAGTGGATGAACTGAACGCGGTTCTTGGCGTTGCGGCTGCCGGAATGGAAAACAGTGAACTCACAAGAATGATCGGGAAGATTCAGTCTGTTCTGTTCGAGATCGGCGCGGACCTGGCGACCCCCGTTTCTGCCTCCGGTGCCGCGGTAACACGGGTTTCCGCCGAGGCGGCGAAGCAGGTTGAAGAGTGGATCGACCACATCGAACAGGACCTCGATCCGTTGAAGAACTTCATTCTTCCTGGTGGATCGCCCTCGGCAGCCAGGTTGCACCATGCACGGACTGTTTGTCGCCGCGCTGAACGAAGAGTGGTCACGCTCTCAGGCCGGGAAAAAATCAGCAAAGGGGTTATCGTTTTTCTGAACCGCCTTTCTGATTTCCTCTTCGTTCTTGCGCGTGAGGAGAACCGCCGCTCCGGAACGGGGGAATTGCCATGGAAGAAATAGAGCGCGCTCGTCCGGTCGGACTGTCCGGCCGGACCGGCTCGACCGATCCGATCCTGACTGTCAGGGGACTCCGCAAGAGTTACGGTGACCTGATTGCCGTGGACGGGGTTTCGTTTGATGTCGTTCGGGGGGAGATCTTTGGAATTCTGGGTCCCAACGGTGCCGGCAAGACAACGACCCTTGAAATGATCGAATCGCTGCGATCCATCGAGGAGGGAGAGATTTCGCTGGACGGTATTGACGTCAGAAGGCGTCCGGGCGATGTCAAACAACGGATCGGGGTTCAGCTTCAATCATCGGCTTTCTTCGACAAACTGACCCTCACGGAACTTCTTCTTCTGTTCGGTGAGTTTTATGGCCGGACCGTCGATGCGATGAAGTTACTCAGTGATGTTGACCTGACCGAAAAGGCCCGAACGACGGTGAACCAGCTGTCCGGAGGCCAGAAGCAGCGGTTTTCAATAGCGGCCGCGCTTGTCAATGATCCGGTCGTGTTGTTCCTGGATGAACCGACAACGGGACTGGACCCGCAGGCGAGGCGAAACCTCTGGGGCGTAATTCGCCGGATCAGGAGTGAGGGAAAGACGATCGTCATGACGACGCACTATATGGATGAAGCGGAAGAACTGTGTGACCGCGTCGCGATCATGGATGGCGGAACAATAATTGCACTCGATCCACCGAAGAAGCTGATCGAATCGCTGCTCGAGAAGGGTTTTACGAAGGAGCGTATCGAACGGAGGGCGAACCTCGAGGATGTCTTCCTGGATCTCACCGGTCATACCCTGAGAGAGGAATGATCCGGGCTGACCATTCGGGAAGAGGCGGTTTATGCGTCTGAAGTGGAAACTTACCGTCGCATCGCTGAAGATGTTCGTTCGACAGCGGGAAGCGATCATTTGGACCGTGCTGCTGCCGATATTCATGATCGTGCTGTTCGGTCTTGTGGACTTTGGCGGGATTGGAAAGGTCAATGTCGGCCTTGTCGGCGGATCGAACGGGATCGGGCAGGAGCTTGCGGACGGCCTCGGGGAGGTCAGGGCACTCGAGCTGTTCCATGGATCGCGGGAACAGGAACTGGAGCTTCTTCTCAGGGGAGAAAGGGATCTGGTGGTTTTCATTCCTGAGTCTTCCGGTGAGGCCGGAGGAGTGGTCGGGTATGTCAACGATGCGGCGCCGGAGGAGGCGCAGCTGGCTTCGGTCATTGTCCAAAGTGTGCTCGACAGGCTGGTGTTTGAAGTGAGGGAACCCGGTAATCGGACGATGCTCACCGTGAATACGGTGCACGGCCGGGCGGAAACCTATATTGACTTCCTTGTTCCGGGAGTGATCGCGATGTCGATCATGCAGATGGGGATTTTCGGAGTTGCGTTCAGCTTTGTTTCCCTGAAGAAGCGCGGGATTCTCCGGAGGCTTTCGGCCACACCGATCAGGCCGAATGATTTTGTGTTGGGACAGATTCTGATGCGCCTCGTCGTTGTGGTTGTTCAGATCAGCCTGCTTGTCGCTGTTGGCGTTCTCTTCCTCGGCGTGCATTTTGGAGGCAGCCTCGGCGATATGTTTGTCCTTGGCGTCATCGGAGCTGTCGTTTTTCTTGCGATCGGGTTTGCGATCGCCGGCGTGTCGAAATCGGAAGATCAGGTCGCGCCGCTTGCCAATGTGGTTGCGATGCCGATGATTCTTCTCTGTGGCGTGTTCTTCAGCCGGTCCGGTCTGCCCGACGTTGTACATATGCTGACCGGATTCCTGCCGCTCACGTATCTTGCTGACGGAATGAGAGCCGTTGCCATAGAGGGGGCGACGCTGACGGAAGTTCTCCCGGATCTGACCGGTCTTCTCCTCTGGGCCATTGTTGCTGGCGCTGGTGCGATTCGGTTCTTTCGGTGGGAGTGAACATGGCCGGATGAAGGAATGCTGAGTGCCGTTCTGCGCTCATGGAGGAGTGAATCGCTCCACGACGCCGTTTTCTTGACATTATTTCGCAGTCT
>JAOUDE010000065.1 GCA_029859455.1 Ignavibacteria bacterium
GGCGCTCATACCGGTCCTCATCTGGGCGTAGACGGTAAACAGCCCCGGGTCGATATACTGATCAACGGTTGCTTCAACGGCCGTTACCGCTTCAAGGTCATAGACGAGCCGTTTGTACAGACGCGAGCTCCGCCCGTCCGAAAGGATTGCGGAGAGAAGCATGAGCGGGAAGATGTCGGACGACGAGACGGCAGGAACTTTGTAACCGATTGCCACGGAGGGGAGCCGGGCCTCCTTCCGCAGGACGACTCTTCTTTCACCCCGTTGCGGCGGCTCTGAGTTCACGACCGGCCGGGGGATCTCCTGCGGTGGAATCTCCGCGAAATATTCAACCATCTTCTCCGTCAGAAACGATGGATCAAAATCTCCGACCACGAACACCGTGGCATTGTTTGGTGCGTAATAGACACGGAAATAGTCCCTTGCATCTTCCAGTCTGATATTGTCCAGGTCACCCATCCAGCCGACCACCGGATTCTGGTACGGGTGGGCGACAAACGCGCCGGCGTACAACTCTTCGAACATCGCCCCGGGAATCGAATTGTCCGTGGAAACACGACGTTCCTCTTTCACGATACCGCGCTCCTGTTCAAGATTCTCAGAGTCAACCTTCAGGGACCGCATCCTGTCTGATTCCATCACCAGCACGGTTTCGAGAAGGTCCGGATTGAACTCTTCATAATAGAAGGTGATGTCGTTGCTGGTATACGCGTTGGAGTATCCGCCCCCTGCCTCCAGAATGCTGTCGAACTGAGTCGGGGCAAACGCTGCGGACCCGTTGAACATCATATGTTCAAACAGGTGCGAGATCCCTGTGATCCCGGCTGTTTCATTCCGGCTGCCGACCCGGAAGGCGATCGAAAAACAGATACTCGGGACGGTATGATCTTCCACCATTACCACTTTCATGCCGTTGTCAAGCACGAACTCATGTGGCGCAACCAGCTGCCCGAATAATGTTGCCGCCGATGTCACCATCAGGACAAAAGAACCAATCAGCGACCGCCCAGGTTTCGTCATCTGGCTAGAGACTCTCTCCTCTCAAGTGTCGGATCCTCCTCCGCGCTTCGTCGGCATGGAGGGATCCCGGAAAATCCGTGAGCAACGATTCATAGGCCGATGACGCATTGACCGGATCCTGCAATCTGTAATGGTAGATCTCCGCGATTGCGAACCACGCTTCATCCAGTGCAATACTGGAGGTCGCGAACTCGTCCAGGAGGCGTTTGAATGTCCCGATCGCCTCAGCGTACAGGCCTGTCCGCTCCTGCAGATGGCCGGCGAGGAGCAGCGCGTCGTCGACCAGGAGCGCCTTGGGATTGCTGTCAACCACGGACTCAAGACGCGCAATCGCCTCCGCATCGTGCCGCATCTTTGCAAGATAGGCGGCCTCCGCGAACCCGCGCAACGCCTCCCCCGCGGTCTTCATATTCTCCAGCAGGAATGCCTGCAGCCGGAGTGCATCATTCGCATAGTCGACCCTCAGGTTCAGGGTGAGGCCGCCGAGAAGAGTGTCGGCCCTCCCGAAGTCTCCCCGGAAAAAGGCGAGCTCGGCCAGGCGGAACGTTCCCTCATCCTGCTGGTCCGGCAATGCCCCCGGTGCCTCCGCCACCTGCCGGAACCGAACGGCAGCGTTGGTGGTATCACCGCGCGCGGTCAACACCTCGCCGATCTTGAGTGACACCGCATACGAAACGGTCGTCTCTCCCGGCAGCGCGCTCTCGACCGCAAGGAATGATTGCAGCGCCTGCTCGAGATCGAAAAACCGTTCATAATAGATCAGGCCGATCTGGAAATGGGACCGGGCGGCATATTCCGTGCCCGGATACGCCGCGATCACCTCCCGGAACTTCGCAATCCCCTCTTCGTACAGCGTCATCCGGTCGTCCGGATTTGTCTCAGCCCGGTCGATGGTATCCGCCATCGCTGCAAGTTCCGTGAGACAGCCGGCATATCCATAGAGCGCTCCGGGAAGCCTGTTCGCACTCACCGGAGTTTCGATCGCCTCTTCGTATGCCTCGGCCGCCGCGTGATACGCTTTCTCCCTGAATGCCTGTTCCGCAAAGGCATAAACGCGGGCTCCTTCTGCACCTGAAACCTGGTCGATCTCCCGATACACTTCGTGCGCCTCGTGATACTCCTTCCCTTCGAGATAGAGCCACGCAAGGAGCTCAAGATGCTGGATCGTCGGTTCCCCCGCGACAAGATGTTTCAACTCTGCAATCGCCTCCTTCCGTCCCTCCTCTTTCGCGGCAATCGACGCCATCCTCTGCTGGACAAAGGAGAGCTGGCCCGGGTTGATGAACAGCCAGTCCGAGTACTCCCTGGTCGCCCCGGTATAATTCATCGTGGCAGAAAAAAGCTGGGCCATTTCCAGTGTAAATAACTCCGGTTTTCCGGTTGCAGACCGGGCGCGGCGGTAGAGATCGGTGGTCTTTTCAAGCAGCCGGTTTTCCATCATGGCTCCTGCCACCATCCTGTATGTCGCGGGGCTCAATGAATCTGCGGCAACCGCCTGTTCCCATTCCGCAAACGCTTCTGATTCAAGACCCGATTTGTACAACACACTTCCGAGCTGAGCCGTGAGGCTGATATCCCCTGGATTCGCTGCACGACGCTGTCGGATCAGCCGGATCGCCTCTTCATGTTGCTTCAGTTGCAGGTACATTCTGCGGAGTCCGTCGAAGTAGACGACGTTCGTCGAATCCTCCCCGTACAGCTCGCTGTAGAGCCGGATCGCCTCTTCGTACCTGCCCGCCCGCTCATAGGTTTGCGCCAGGCGGATCCGCTGATCCGCGGCACTGCTCTGCGCGGCGACAGGAGTGGCGGATAGCAACAGGGTGAGTACTGCTATGAGAAGGGCGAGACGTCTTGAAGCCGATCGAAGCATGATTCCAATATATCAAATGAGAGCGACGAATTCACCGCTTTGTTGGTGAAGCGGGTCGCGGGACTCGCCGACCTTCTTCCGAGGCGACCGATCCTGTTTGCATTTCCATACACCTTTCTCTATAATAAGCCGACTGTCGGAGTTGAAATCCGGCCCACATTCCGTTCCTGACTCATGATGATCGTCATCCTCGGTGTTCTCCGGTTCCTCCTGATAACACTGCTTTGTGGTGTCTTTGCCTGCACTGCCATTCTGGTAATTCCCTTCGACCGGGGAGGGCGTCTGTTTCATGCCAACGCGCGGACTTGGGCCCGGGTCGTTCTCTTCGTCGGCGGTATCCGTGTTTCTGTTCTCGGACTCGACAAGGTCCCCTTCACGCGCAATTACGTCTATGTCGCCAACCACGCGAGCATGTTCGATATTCCCGCGATCATAGCGGGAATTCCGGATCAGATACGGATTGTCTACAAGAAGGAACTTGAGTGGGTGCCGCTGTTCGGATGGGGACTCCGCTGGGGAAGCTACATCGGCATCGACCGCACGGGGGGATCACGGGCGCTGGTAAGCCTGGAAGAAGCAGCAAAACGGATCAGGGATGGTGCTTCCGTGCTCCTGTATGCGGAAGGCACCCGGACCATCGATGGCAGGCTGCAGCCGTTCAAGCGGGGCGCGTTTCATCTCGCAGCCCGCGCCGGCGTTCCGGTCATCCCGCTGACAGTCAATGGAACTTTCCCTATATTAAAGAAGCATTCGATGGTTGTCCGCCCGGGCGACGTCGAGCTGGTTCTGGACCGGCCGATTCCCTTTACCGGATCGGACAAACAGACCGAACAGAAACTGATGGAGGATGTCCACAACGTCCTCAGTTCCAACTACCGAAACCAGGAAGAATAACCAATGTCCGTTACCCTGCGCGACGTCGATCATGTGGCGAAGCTCGCGAACCTCTCTTTTTCAGATGAGGAGAAACAAACGCTCGTCGGCGAACTGAACGCCATTCTCGACTATATGGAACAGTTGAATGAGCTCGACACATCGAACGTCGATCCGCTGTCGCATGTCATCGAACTGAGCAACGTGTTCCGGGACGATGAGCTGAAACCGGGACTGAGCCGCGAGGAGGCGCTCCGCAATGCCCCGCAGCGAAGCGAGAAGTTTTTCAAGGTCCCGAAGGTACTGGGGGACCGCTGAGGCAATGAACAGGATTGTCGCCATCATTCCGGCGAGGTACGGATCATCACGGCTTCCCGGAAAGCCGCTTGCTGACCTGATCGGCAAACCGATGATTCAGCATGTATACGAACGTACGGCCAGGGCAGGAACGATCGACTGGTGTCTGGTTGCAACAGATGACGAGCGCATCGCCAACGCGGTCCGCTCGTTCGGCGGTCACGCCGTGATGACCCCGGAGAACCTGGAAACCGGGACAGACAGGGTGGCGTTTGTTGCGCGGTCGCTTGAGAAGGCGGACCTGATTGTCAACATTCAGGGAGATGAACCGTTGATCGAGCCTGCAATGATCGATGAGGCTGTCCGCCTCCTGGCGGCCGATCCCGGTCCGCAGGTCGGCACCCTGGTGACTCCGATGACGGATCCCGACGACCTGGATGATCCCGGAGTCGTCAAGGTCGTCATCGATTCGGACAACCGTGCTCTGTACTTCTCCCGCTCCCCCATCCCGTTTGTGCGCGGCGCCGATCAGTCTCAACGGGTAATGGCCCATCGTTACTACAAACACATCGGCCTCTATGTGTACCGGCGCCCGTTCCTGCTCAGGCTCACAGAGGTCGACCGGACACCGCTCGAGATGGCCGAGGAGCTGGAGCAACTGAGGATACTTGAGACGGGACAGGAAATCAGAGTCGGTATCACCTCATACACCTCGATTCCGGTCGACACACCGGCAGACCTGGAATCGGTGCGTTCACAGATGCAGGCAGAGCAATGAGCGACGAACGAACAGGCTTCTGGGGAGAACTCCGCAACGCCTTTGTCCGCGGTATCGGCGTGATGATCCCCGTCGCCATTACCTTCTGGGTGTTCAGCACACTGCTGAACTGGATGGACGGCTTTCTCTCGCCGCTCTTCGAGCGCTGGATCGGCCAGCCGGCCCCGGGCCTCGGCTTTCTCGGCATGATCGTGCTGATCTTGGCGATCGGCCTCCTGACCAAGAACCTCGTCGGCCGTGTGATTCTCTCCTGGTTCGAGCGGCTCCTTCGATCGATCCCGATTGTGCGCTCCGTTTACGGAGCGATCAAAGATCTGTTCGGAGCACTGAGTCTCGGCGCCAAGAGCAGGACCTTCCGTGATGTTGCGATGGTCGAATATCCCCGACCCGGGTTGTTCTGCATAGGGTTCGTCACAAACGAGATGTCGTTCACCCCGGAAAACGGTATTGTGAAGCAATTCACAAATGTCTATATCCCGAACCCGCCAAATCCCACCTCGGGGTTTTTGGCCTTGGTTCCTTCACAGGATGTGATTACATTGGACCTGTCAATTGAAGAAGGACTCAAGCTGGTGCTCTCCGGCGGGATCGTTGTCCCCGAAGATCTCTCCGAGCGCCGAAAACATAAAGGTCAGTAGGTCTTGGCTCGAAAGCGTCAGATAAAGTACATCTTCGTCACGGGAGGTGTTGTCTCATCCCTCGGAAAGGGAATCGCTTCCGCCTCGATCGGCCTCCTCCTCAAGCAACGCGGTCTCCGTGTCACCATCCAGAAGTTTGACCCCTACCTGAACGTCGACCCCGGAACAATGAACCCGTTCCAGCATGGCGAAGTGTATGTTACCGATGACGGATCGGAAACAGACCTGGACCTCGGGCACTACGAACGGTTTCTGGATATCACAACCACATCGAGCAACAATACCACCACAGGGCAGGTGTATAACGAGGTCATTACCAAGGAACGGCGCGGTGATTACCTCGGAGCGACCGTCCAGGTCATCCCTCACATTACCGACGAGATTATCAGGCGTTTCGAGCTGATGGGGAAGACCGGTGAGTATGACGTGATCGTGACCGAAGTCGGAGGGACGGTAGGCGACATCGAGGGACTTCCGTTCCTCGAAGCGATGAGACAGTTCATGTTCAAGGTGGGCCGCAGGAACACGATGGTCGTGCATGTCACCCTCGTCCCCTTCATCGAATCCGCCGGCGAGACGAAGACCAAACCGACTCAGCACAGTGTGAAGGCTCTCCAGGAGCTCGGGATCCAGCCCGACATGCTGATCTGCCGCACAGACCGCGCTCTCTCACTCGATGTACGGGAGAAGATTGCCCTGTTCACCAATGTCGAACCGGACTGCGTCGTGGAGGGAAGAGATGTCTCCACGATCTATGAGGTCCCGCTCGTCTTCGGCGAACAGGAGGTTGATGAGATTGTTCTGGATAAGCTGGACCTGACCTGTCCCCGTCCGAACATGAAGGAATGGAAGAGGCTGGTCGAAAGGATCAAGAAGCCGGGCGAATCGGTGACGATCGGGATTTGCGGGAAATATACCGATCACCAGGATGCGTACAAAAGCATTTCGGAGGCATTTGTCCACGCCGGCGCAGCCAACAATGCGGGAGTTCACCTGAAGTGGATCCGTGCCGAGGATGTTGAGAAATACGGTGCGGGACAGTACCTGACCGACATCGCCGGACTTCTTGTCGCACCAGGTTTCGGCGAACGGGGCATCGAAGGAAAGATCGCCGCGATCCAGCATGTCAGGGAACACGGCATCCCCTTTTTCGGAATCTGCCTCGGGCTGCAATGTGCCGTGATCGAATACGCCCGGAATGTTTCAGGGCTGCCGCGGGCCAACAGCGCCGAATTCAAGCAGACCGATCAAAACGTCATCGATATGATGGTGGAACAGAAAAAAGTCAAGGACTACGGCGGGACGATGCGCCTCGGTGCCTATCCGTGCCGGCTCGAAAAAGGCTCGAAGGCGTATGCCGCCTACGGAAAAGAAATGATCTCCGAACGACACAGGCACCGTTACGAGGTCAATGATGCGTTCATCGATACGCTGAAACAGGGCGCGGAGACAACGAACGGAAAGAAAGGGACGCACGGACTGCGATTCACGGGCATCTGCCCCGACAACCGTCTCGTCGAAGTCGCGGAACTTCCGGACCACCCCTGGTTCGTTGGTGTGCAGTTTCATCCCGAGTTGAAATCCCGGGCGACCTCTGCACATCCGCTGTTCAGAGAATTTGTCCGTGCCGCCGTTCAATACCAGAACGGAGCCCGCGCCGAACGTAAGAAATCTGTGCCGGTCCGTCAGGATTAGAAGCACAGCACCTTGAAGCCGATACTTCTTTTGTGTATCGTTTTCGGACCAACTGCCACTCAAAGGAGATCCTCTATGAAGCGTTTTGTACTGCTTGTCGCCGTTGCGTTCCTTGTTTCACCGCCTGCTTTCTCCCAACTCGGGATTTCATGGGGCCTTGGAGCGAATCTGGCCTTCCCTTCTTCTGATCTCGACAACATTGCCGCGACAGGATATGGAGGAACCGGGCTGGTGAAATTCGGACTGATACCCCTGGTCGACCTGACCGGAGGCATCGAGTACATCAACATGGGGACCAAGGACGCTGCCGGGGGAGAATTCTGTACTCATGCGTGGGGCTACATGGTCGGCGGCCGCGTGAATCTCCTGGTGATTGCCTATGGTGGACTGGAACTCGGCGCATATTCGTTTTCGACAAAGTTCACTGCACCGAGCGTGCCCGACACCGACGCAACCAACACCGAATTCTTTTTCGCGCCGATGGTCGGTGTGTCCCTTGGCATGCTTGATGTCGGCCTTCGCTATGTCGTTGCCGATAATTCTGATTTCTTCAGCGTGCGTGCAATGGCCTGGTTCTAGTCCGGACGTTACTCTGATGTTGTATCCGGCCCCGGCAACGAGCCGGGGCCGTTGTTCTTGCAGAAGAACACTCCTCTCTTCCCGTGGCCCAGAACGCAAATATCTTCATACCGGATATCAGCGGCTATACCGAGTTCCTCACGCGCACAGAACTCGAGCACAGTTCCCATATCCTCAACGAGCTACTAAGAATTCTCGTCGATTCGAACTGCAGTGATCTGACGCTCCTGGAAATTGAAGGGGACGCGTTGCTGTTCTACAAAAAAGGAGCCCCTCTTTCGTTCGACCAGATGGTCCGTCAGTGCGTCGAAATGTACAGAAGTTTTCATACGCGGCTCCGAATCATCGAACGCGATTCCGTCTGCCAGTGCGGAGCATGCCGGACAGCGTCGAATCTCACGCTTAAGTTCGTTGTTCATTACGGCGAAATCAGTGAGATCAGCGTTGCCAGTTTTGTCAAGGCGGCCGGGATCAATATGGTGATTGCCCACAGGCTCCTGAAGAACCGGATCGACTCTCACGAGTACATTCTGGCAACGGAGGATTATTGCACGATGTTGCCGGACCACGCATCGATCCCCCGATTCTCATGGAAAAGCGGTTCGGAGGAATACCCGGCTGTCGGGACAATCACTTTCCGGTATGCCCTGCTGGATCAGATTCGGGCATCGGTCTCGGTCACTGACCGGCCGCCTGTTTCGGTCACACTCACCGGAGACAGGCTGAGCGTCGAGATCAACAAGCCAATGGCTGAGGTCTACAGAGCGATAACCGATCTTGAGAACCGGTCGAAATGGGTCCACGGCCTGAAGAGAAGCGAAGGAACGGATCCTCTCGACAGACTCCACAGCGTTCACTATTGCCACTTCGATGATTCTTCCGTCGAGATCGTTCCCCTGGAGCGGGAAGTCAGCAGTAGCCGGGTCCGCTACGTCGAATCGGGAGGACCGGCCGGGACTGACCGGAAAACAATTTTCGCATTCGAGTTGACCCCGAAGACCGGACAAACCACCGTTGTCACCGCGCAGATCGGCTCACCGTCGGCCGACGCGATGCCGGACGAGGCTGTCGGGCCGATGCTCGAACGATTGAGTGGCTCGATGGAATCGCTGAAGCTCTACCTGGAAGGTCAATAGGTTCCGGATTCGCGACTAACGAATCTCTTGCCAGCAGTCTCCGTAGAATGGAGGCTGCTCCCGGTGATTCAATCATTTTGGATCAAACAGTTCTTATGACAAGATTCATGCTGCTGACATTATGGTGTTTTCTGCTGTGCCCGGGGACAAGAGCACAGGAGCCCTCTAATCCGGACAGCGCCCTCATTGATATTATCCGGGAGCTCGAGGGAACCAGGCTCCCGTTGATCGACGCAACCACATTAGGTCTGCAGAATGCGACCGCCGTTCGTCAGGCCGAGGCGCAATTCCTTGCAGCGCAGGGGGCGCTGAAGCGTGAACGCGGTGGATTCGATCCGGAACTCTTCCTCGGACTGAATCATTTCGATGATGAGGTACCCACGGCCTCCTTCTTTGCCGGTGCCGATGTTCTTTCAACCGAACAGACGAACGGGAGTGCCGGCCTCAGGCTGAGTCTGCCGATCGGTACGGAACTTGAAGCCTCTCTCAACGCGAACCGGCTGGCGACAAACTCTCAGTTCGCGTTCCTCAATCCCCAGTATACGTCGTTCGGAAGCATTACCCTCCGGCAGCCTCTGCTTGGCGGGTTCGAGGCAACCGGACGAAGAGATCTGACAACAGCGGAGCGGGGGTCCGAGGCGGCCGAAGCGCGGTACCGGCAGGAAATGCTGGCAACAACCGCCGAGGTCCAGCGCCGATACTGGGACCTCTTTGCCGCCGAGAGAAACTATGCCGTCCAGAAATTGACGCGCGGCCGCGGCGAGACCTTTCTCCGCGAAACGGAGTTACGGGCGGAATCGGGACTCGATGGACCGATCGCCGTCGCGAACGCTCGCGCATTTCTCGCAGAGCAGGAACTCCTTCTCATCGAGCGGGAGGAAATCATGGATCTGGTTTCCGATGATCTTGCCTCGTTGATCGGGACACGCCCGCCCCCCGGATCGACACGCTATGTCACCATCGATGTTCCTGCCGAGTCCTACCCGGTCGAACCGATCGACTCGCTGATCCGGTGGGGAATGAGTGAGAACCTCGACCTGCTGGCAGCCGAGCAGGATGTTGAAGCATTCCGGACGCTTGCCAGAGCGGCTGGATGGGAGGCTCTCCCCCAGGTTGACCTGGTCGGATCGCTCGGCGGGCATGGGCTCGCGGGTACTTCCCAGGATGTCATCTTCGGTTCCGATACCCTCAGATCCTCGATCACAGGAAGTACATGGGATGCGATCAGTCAAACAGGCCGCCGGGAGTTTCCATCCTGGAGTGTCGGCATTGAAGTAAGCCTCCCGATCGGCCTGCGGGCAGGGCTCGGTGAGGAGGAACGGCTTGAAGCAGAAGTGATGGGAGCCGAACAGAGGCGGATCGAAATATCCCGCCTCCTTGAACAGCAGATCAGGGCCAACTACAGAGAACTCCTGCACGGCAACCGGCGCATCACGGTCGCACGCGAAGGAGTGCTGGCCGCCGAGGAACAGGTCCGGATCGGAGTGATCGAATTCAGGAACGGACGTTCGACCGCATTCGAACTGGTGCGGCTCGGGGCGGATTTCGCGGTTGCGCAGGAACGCTATTCCAGGGCTCTGGTCCGGACGGCTCGTGCGGCCGCCGCACT
>JAOUDE010000066.1 GCA_029859455.1 Ignavibacteria bacterium
GGAATACCTCTCCCACGCCCCTCTCAACTTCAGATACCATTCTTCAAGAAGAGCGTAGAACGTCGGGACGATAACGAGAGTCAGAAACGTCGCAACAGACAGTCCGAAGATAATCGCCACACCGAGCGGACGCCAGAAATCGGCACTCTCCGCACCTACCACAAAGTGAAGTTCCCGCCAGTTGAAGTCGATCCCTGTCGCCAGGGGGAGAATGCCGAACACTGTCGTCGCCGCCGTGAGAACGACCGGACGCAAACGTGCCTTCCCCGCTTCCACAAGAGACTCCTCAAGAGTCAGTCCTTCCTCCCTGATATGCTTCATGAAATCCAGTAGCACGATCGCATTCTTGACCACAATCCCGGCCAGAGAAACCACCCCCACGCCGGTCAGAAGGACACTGAATGGCGTGAACGTAACCAGCAGTCCGATCAGGACCCCGATCAGGGAGAGTAGAACGGAGAGAAGGATCACGAACGGGACCCGGATCGAATTAAACTCGCTGACGAGAACCAGAAAGACAAGCAACAGCGTGATAACAAATGCTGACTGGAGAAACTCCGCAGCTTTCTGTTGTTCCTCATCCTCACCGGTATACCGCAACGAATAACCTGACGGGAGATCGAATCCTACCAGGTCCTTCTTGATATCATCCAGCACCTGAGAGCTGAGCCTCCCCTGGGTATCGCCGGTTATCGTTATGACCCGCTTCTGGTCTTTTCGCTGAATATCTGCCAGTGCGGTGGTCTGACGAATCGACGCAACTGACACGAGCGGGATGGACAGAAGCTTCCCCTGGTTGTTTCTGAACGTGATATAGAGGTGCTCGAGATCGGCCGGGGATGTCCGCTGATCCTCTCGCAACCTGACCCGGATCTTGTATTCGTCTTCTCCCACCCGGTATTGTGATGCCTCCACTCCACTCACAGCCGCACGGACGGTGCTTGCAATCTGCGCCGTGTTCATGAACAATAGCGCCGCCTTCTCCCGGTCGACTTCGATCAGGACTTCCGGCTTCCCCATATTGTAATTGTCCTTCAGGTCGACAAGATTCGGGATCGAACGGATCCGGTCCTGAATGCGATCGGAGAGGGCCGCCAGGACATCATAGTCCTCACCTGCCAGCTCGATGCTGACGGGGGCTCCCACCGGCGGCCCCATCACCTGTTTTGTAACCTCGATCAGACCTCCGCGCACACCTTTCACCGCCTCACGTACTTCATCAAGCGTGATAAAACTGCTTTGCTCCCTTTTTGATTTCTCATAGAAGTTCAGCGCGATCGATCCCTTGTTCGGAGTCCCGCTCGCGCCACCCATGTCGAAGGGATCGAAGGAACTGCCCGAGCTTGCTACCACAAACTCTATGTCATCCCTTCCCCGGATCCGGTCGACCCGTTCCTCGATCTGACGGGTCAACCGGTCGGTGACATCGAGCGATGTACCGATCGGGGTTTCGATGCTGATATTCACCATAGCCGGTTCCGTTTCCGGAAAGAAGACCACCCCGTTATTGAAGAAGATGAACAGGATGATCACAACAACCAGAAAGCCGAGAGATGAAAGAATCGTCTTCCCTTTCCGGGCCAGAGTCCACCGGAGGATCACCGCATATCGTTCCTGCGCCCACGGAAAGAGCTGTTCGTCGACCTTGTGGTACAGGATGGTAAACAGATTGTACCGCCGGTACCACCGGGGGTTCTGCAGATTCCGTTTGGCGCGCGCGATCTCTTTCCTGTAATTGATCCAGACAGCTCCCTGAACGGGGCTGATGACATAGGCGACAAAGAGAGACGCAAAGAGGGTAAAGATCAGGGTCAGCGGAAGATACTGCATGAAATCACCGACGATACCCGGCCAGAACAACAGAGGAATAAACGCTGCGACCGTGGTCAGGGTCGCCGTGGCCACCGGGAGAGCGACCTCCGCTGTGCCGTCTTTCGCAGCAGCATCTCTTGATTTATCGTACAGCTGCTGATGCCTGTAAATATTCTCAACGACGACCACCGCGTCGTCAACGATGATGCCAAGAACCAGGACGAGGGCGAACAGGACCACCACATTCAGGGTAATCCCCGCGATACTGAGAATCATGAACCCGATGAACATCGAAAGCGGGATCGCAGTAGAAATAAGGATCGAGTTCTTGAAGCCGAAGAACATGAACAGGACCAGAACGACGAGGACCATTCCGGTCATGATGCTGTTCTCGAGCTCGGAAACGCTCCGCTCAATCTGTATCGACTGATCATTGGATACCACCAGGGTCACCCCGGGAGGAAGGTGTGGACGATTTTCCTCCACAATCACCTTCACCTCTTCGGCAATCCGGATCAGGTTCTCCCCGGCGCGCTTTCGGATAGCGAGCGTGATCACTTCGTCACCATTCAGGCGGGCATATGTTGCTCTGTCTTCGAACGCGTATGACACGGTGGCGATATCACGGATATATACCGGTTTTCCGTCATACAATTTGATGACGATATCTTCAATCGGCCTTATTTCCTTGTACTCTCCTGGGACACGGACAGAATACGTGTTCGTTTTGTTATCAATCGATCCGCCCGGGATGGAAACGTTCTCCGCCTGGATGGCACCGATCACATCACCGAAACCGATCCGGTACCCGTTCATCAGATTCACGTCACAATTGACCTGAACCTCCGGTTCGAGGGCACCGGAGAGATCGGTCCTGAGCACACCGGGAATCGCGTCGAACTTATCCTGCAGGTCCTCTGCGATCACCTTCAGGCGCGGCAGTCCGATCGATCCGCCGACGTTTACATACATGATCGGAAATTCGCTGAAGTTGATCTCGGAAACGATCGGGTCGAGGATATCACCCGGCAGCTCAGGACGGGTCGAGTTTACCTCATCTCTGACACGCCTGAGGGCATCGTCGATAACAACGCCGACATTGAATTCCACGCGGATGACGGACAGGCCTTCCTTCGTCGAAGAGGAAATCTCTTTGATATCCTTGAGTGATTTCAACTCCCGTTCAAGCGGTTGAGTGACCAGGCCTTCCACGTCGATGGGCGACACGCCGGGATAGGGTGTGGAAACAATGACGAGCGGGATGGAAATGTCGGGCGACGCCTCGCGCGGAAGTGACATATAGGACGAGAACCCGAACAGAACAATGATCACCAGGAGGACATACACGGTTACCCGGTTGTCGACCGCCAGATTGGTCAGCTTCATCGGTTCTCTCCGGGAGGAGTGTTCTCATCGCTCAGCACGTCAATCTCGATTCCGTCATACAAATCATCTGAACCCGAGACGATGAGTCGTTCACCTTCACGTAGTCCATCCACCACCTGAATCTTCTCTCCGGCGCGCACACCGGTCGTAATGGTTCGTTGCTCGGCCCGGCCACCCTTCTCCAGGTACACAACCGAACTGTTCTGGTCGAGCCGCTGTATGAGTTCCTGCGGAACCAGGAACGCCTGCCTTTCTCCGGAGGAAATCAGTTGCACCCTGGCAATCATGTCCGGCTTGAGCCGGCGTCCGGTGTTCGGGACCGCGATTTCGATCGGGACTGTCCGGTTATCGGCAACAACCGCTGAGCCGACAAAGGAAACCTTTCCGGGGAATACCTCCCCCGGAAAGGCTGAAAGGGATACCTCGACCGCCGCTCCGCGTCGCACGATTCCAACCTGGCTCTCAGGCACATTCACAATGACCTTCATCCGGTCAAGATTGACCACACGGGCAACCGGAGAACCAGGCGGTGCAAGCTCGCCCTCATCCAACAGCCGGTCATCCAGGATGCCATCGATGGGGCTTTTGATCCTTGTTCGCTCAAGGCGATTGAACGCGAGCTCCATCTGTGCTCGGGCGGCATCCCTGGAATACTCGGTGGTCTTGACTGTGACTTCACTGATTCCCTGTTCCCGAAGCACGTTGAGCTGTTTCTGAAATGTCAGCTCTGCGATCTCGAACTGAGCTTTGGCTGTTTCATACATCGGCCGGAGGACATCATCATTCATGACGGCGAGTATCTCACCTCTGGAAACGGCAGCCCCTCTCTCCTTCTCCCATGACCGGAGGGTCCCTCCTTCTTCGGTACTGAGAAGCACATCATCCACAGATTTGACATATCCGGTCAGGAGCAGCGTTTCGGAGAATGGCTCAAGCCGTACCTCTGCGACCCGGACCCTGATCGGCTCTCTTGCGACCTCTTCGGGAGCGTGGTCTGTCTGTTCTGACTTTGAGTCGCCGCACGACGTCAGTATTCCGGCAACAAGGAGAGCGGAGGCAAAGGAGGTCATCTGTTTCAGGTTACGTTGCATCATTATTGGTCCTCATCCTTTACATAGTCGGGAACGCGACCGAGCAGCCTGTCGAGCTCAGCTGATGCGGCGGCATATTCATACACTGCTTCGATTTTGTTCACATTTGCTCGCACGAGGGCAAGCTGTGCATCGTTTACTTCGAGCTGAGTCCCCAATCCGCTCGAGTAGCGCGTTGTTGCGATTTCGTAACCCCGCTGGGCCTGGTCGATCGTTCGACCCTGTGCCTCGATCCGGCGCCGCGCCTTGTTCAGCTGGAGCAGAACTGCCTCGGTCGCCGAAAGCAGGTTCTGCCTCGTACCTGACAGTTGCTCAAGTGACTTGAGATGTTCGATCTGAGCCTGTTCGACCCTGGCGGTACTTTGCAGTCCGTTGAACACGTTCAAGGAAAGCGAGAGGCCGACCTGTGAGCTTGCGATTACGTCATCGGTCAGAGCATTGAACTGGTTGCTCTGGGCCTGGTACGTATAGTTGCCGAAGGCATAGAGGGTCGGCAGGTATTCCGATTTCTGAGCTGAAACAACTGCGTCGGAAAACTCAGTTTGATATTGGAGAGCTGAAAGCTGAGGATTCTGCCGGAGCATCTGTTCCTGGGCAGTGACAAGGAGAGAATCAGCGACCGGTAGATACTCCAGATCTCCGACTACATCGATCTCCGTATCATAGGGTATTGACATGATATTCTTCAGGACGTTCTCCGCCTGTTTCAGGGCGTTCTCGGCGTTGATCACTTCCGGGATGACATTTTCGAGTGTCACCTCCGCGCGCAGAAGATCGAATTCCGAGACAAGGCCCTGGTCAGCCAGAAGCCTGACGGTTCGGAGGTTTTCGGCAGTGTTGTCCCTTGTTTCGACCGCGAGATCAAGAATCCGCCGCGCAAGGAGAACATCGTAAAACGCTCGCCTGCTCCTGGTGATGAAATCGATTCTTGCTGAGCGATACTGTTCCTCGGAAAGTCGCGAGTAGGTGCCGGCTGCGCCGACGCCGACAAACACTGCACTGTTGAAGAGAATCTGATTCGCTGTGATTCCGGCGGCCAGGGCATTCGTCGATCCGACTTCGATCGCCCTTACCCCCCCTTCCTCACCGAAGAAATCCCCCGGGAGGAAGAAAACCGGTTTCTTCAACGCCCGGGTATATGATGCATCAAGGTCCACGGAGGGGAGTGCATTTCCCCACGCTTCCTTGACCAGGGCGTCTGCACGTTCAACCTCCATACGAACCATCATCAGATCCGGATTGTTCTCAAGTGTCTGCAATACCGCATCTTTGATCGTGAGCCTCAGCGGCTGTCCACCTGCATCTGAAGAGATCGGAAACCACGCCAATACTGCAATGAAACATCGAACCAAAAAGCCTTGTCTGTTCATTCGAAGAGTCCTGCGAACTGTTTCTTTGCTTTGTCAGTCATCATCCCCTGAAGGACGAACGTGTTTGCCCGGCGGAGGGTCGCATCGAGGTCAATTTTCATGGCATCCCGCCAGTACGGCTCCATCCGGTCCATCTGCCTCATCAGACCGTTGGCGTTCGCCCAGAGGATGACAGCGGTCTGCTGGGGATCGATATCATCGCGGAAAACTTTTTCGGCAATCGCCTTGCGGATCAGGCCGATCACGAGTCCCCAGATCTTCTCATCATTCCTGAAGCAGGCGGCTTTCATTTCGTCCGAGACCTGGGTGTGGAGATCGGGACTCTCGAAGAAGTAGTACATCCGGAAATAGTTTCTGTGCTTCTTGAAGAACTCGTAGTAAGCGTCTCCAAGATTCCGGATCAGCTTGAGAGTCGGCTCTCCGGTCGACGTTGCCTCCATGAACAGGCGAAACATCACTTCGGATCCTCTCATCATGACCGCGAGGTACAGATCCTCTTTGCTCCTGTAGTAGAGGTACAGTGTGCTTTTTCCAAGCTCTGCCTCCGCGGCAATCTCATCCATCGTGGCCTGATTCAGCCCCTTTTCGAAGAAGACCTTCTCGGCCGCTTCAAGGATCTCTCCCCTCCGTGCTTCCTTTTCCCGCTCCTTGCGTTCAGCGATCCCCATAATGACCTCAATTCAGATAATGACTGATGGTCAGTCAAGATATCAAAACCACCAGTTATTGTCAAGATGTATGTCCACTTACTGACTATGGGTCGGTTATACGGAAATTCTTGCAGGAGGTTACCGGTTGGGACAAAAAAAAGCCGGGCCTTAAGGCCCGGCTTTTCCTGCACGAAGGATCAGGTTATGGCAGAATTCCGCCGACGATATAGACTCTTTTGATCTCAACCGTCAGCCAGTCCTTTCCAACCATCGGGCCCGCGCTGGCGAGTTTGTACGCTTCTCCGCGGCTTCCTGCCTTCAGGACTGCAACCCCCCGTGCATCCCGGCTGTAGTCTTCAAGAGCAGCGTAGTACAGAAGGTCGCCATTCCTGTGAAGCTCGTAAAGATACTTGATCCCTTCGGAGGTCGCTTCCCTTGTTGCCGGATCATCCGCTTTGTCTGACCACTTCTTCCCTTTTCGGTAAATCGCCATATAGTGCTCTTCCCGACTCAGTTCTGCATCAGGATCTTCTTTGAGCGACTTGGCCAGTCCCCGGCCGAGGCCTTTCGTCCCCCAGACGGTCACGATCGTCCCGTCAAGAGCCCCTTCCTGGACCGAGAGGGCATTCATGGCAATCGTCTCCATCTCATACTTGTTGTCGGTCTTAAAGAAGAGGAGCCCCCAGAGATCCTTCGGGTCTGCAACCCGGATCGCTCCGACCAGTTTCCCGTCGGCAATCGATTTCTTCCATTCGTGGGACGTTTCTTCGATCCTCTTGTTGATCATCGATTCGGATTGATCGGTCCACTTGGGGCCTTTCCAGATGACGCCGACGTTGTATTTGGTCATCGTCGCCAGAAGTTTCATAGGGGAGTCGATCTCCTGCGCGGTTCCCTGGGGCTGCACCGAAACGGCCATAAGCAGCACTGCCAAGAGTGTCGGGTAGGTCATGGGGTACTCCTTAGGATAGATATTCAGCAATGTGGCAAAAAATCGGTAAATATTAGGCTTTTTCGCCTCAAGATGCAACTGCCTTCTGCGGCCGACAAGTCCTCAGGCTGCTCGAACCGGCTCAAAGTGGGCGGTAAAATGCCGGAGGAATTTCGGCTCCTTCGTGATTCTCATCCCGTGCACACCATCCTTCGTTCGCTCAATCTCCCGAAATACCTCAACGACATAATCGATATGGCTCTGGGTGTAGACCCGTCGGGGAACGGCCAGTCTGACCAGCTCCATTGGAGCTGGAACCAGTTTCCCGCCACTGTCATACTTCCCGAACATGACGGATCCGACCTCGACACAACGGATCCCTCCCTTGAGGTACAGCTCACAGACGAGTGACTGACCCGGATACTGATCGACCGGGATATGCGCATAGAGCGCATGAGCATCCACGTACACGGCATGCCCCCCCACCGGTAACATGATGGGAACACCGAACTTCTGGATGTTCTCCCCCAGGTACTCGATGCTCCGTATCCGATAGCGAAGATAGTCAGGAGCGAATACCTCCTCCAGCCCTACTGCAATTGCCTCCATATCCCGTCCGGCCAGACCGCCATAGGTCGTAAAGCCTTCGGTAATAATCAGGAGATTCGTACACGCTTCCGCCAGGGATTGATCGCGCAGCGCCAGAAAGCCACCCATATTCACGAGCCCGTCCTTCTTTGCGCTCATGATGCACCCGTCAGCCAGGGCCAGCATCTCTTTCGCGATATCGCGGTAGGAGACATGCTCGTATCCCGGCTCGCGAAGATGGATGAAGAAAGCATTTTCGGCAATACGACATGCATCGAGAATGAACGGAACGCCATGCTCTCGGCAGAGGACGCTGACGGCGCGTGCATTTTCCATGCTCACAGGCTGGCCACCGCCGGTGTTGTTTGTTACAGTAAGAATCACGGCACCGACAGAATCAGGTTTCCGTTCCCTGATCAGTCGGTCAAGCCTCCCGACATCGAGGTTCCCCTTGAACGGATGCAGAAATGACGGATGATGCGCCTCTTCGATCGGACAGTCAACCGCCTCTGCCCCGCTGAACTCGATATTGGCCCGGGTCGTATCAAAATGAGTGTTACTGAAAAAGACCTTCCCCTTTCCGCCGAGCACTCCGTAGAGAATCCTCTCGGCCGCCCTTCCCTGATGTGTGGGAAGGATATGGGGAAACCCGGTCAGATCCTGTACTGCCCGTTCAAGCCGTTCCCAGCTTGCTGCACCGGCGTACGCTTCATCTCCCTGCATCATCGCTCCCCATTGACGGGTGCTCATCGCTGAGGTTCCGCTATCGGTCAGCAAGTCAATCGCCACCTGCTCCGACCTGAGGAGAAACGGATTGTAATGAGACTCCCGAAGGAATCTGCTCCGCTCTTCATCCGTGGACATGTAGATCGGTTCTACCGACTTGATCTTGAACGGTTCAATGATCACCCGGTGCAGCATACTGGTATTCTTTTTAGTGTATGAAAGGGCAAATGCGAGGAAGGTGTTGGCTAATATAGCCGAATCAGCTTTGAAAATCCAGAGCGGGTCCGGAATCGAAGGGCGGGAAGAAGAGGCAGAGTGAGATGCCGGCGGCCATCGGGCACAGCGGCACCTTCAACTCTGCCCACCTCTGGAGGTGACTACACAGCCTGCAGGAGTTCTTTTTCGACCGCTTCCCTGAGGGCCTCCTTCGGAAGCGCCCCCACCGCCATCCGTGGCTGACCATCGGCCGGAACAAACAGGAGGGAGGGAATACTCCTGATCCCGAACATCGCTGCGAGCTCCTGCTCCTCATCCGTGTTGATTTTGTAGAAATCAACCTTTCCTTCATACTCCTTCGACAGTTCCTCGATAACCGGGCCCACCATCCTGCACGGGCCACACCACGGCGCCCAGAAATCGATGACACACGGTCGGCTCCCTTCAAACTTCCATTCCTTGTTCTTTTCAAAATCGAACACTTTTGATTTGAATGTTCCTGTAGTCAGATTCTCCGCCATACGATTCCTTTCATTCTCATTATTGCTTCACTCAATGAACCGGGATCACAATCGATTGATGACCCTCTGTAGTTTCGACTGAACTTCATCGGCTATCCCCGTCACCGTAGCATTGTCGGTCATTTCCGCCATCACCATCGGATTGAACGCTGAGACTGCCGTGTGACCATTCTTCTCGTAGACGATCACGTTACAGGGGAGCAGAAGTCCAATTTCCTCTTCGGCCTGAAGTGCCATGTGGGCAAAATGGGGATTACAGGCCCCCAAAATGGTATAACGTTTGAACTCCACATTCAGTTTCCTTCGCAGCGTTTCACTGATGTCAATCGAGGTCAGTACCCCAAACCCCTCTTCCTGCAACCTTGCCGTAACCGCCGCCACCGCCTCATCGAATGGGATAGGAAGCTCCCTGGAAATTCCGTAACGGGTCATGACATCACCTCTTCTTTCAACCCGACTGCTGCCGGATTCTCGATCCTGTAGGAACTTGTGATGGAGACGCTCTCCCGTAACATCGCCGAGACGGCACAATACGTGGTTTCCGAGAGCCGGATCGCCCTTTCGACATCTCTGGTCCGAACATTCTCGCCATGGATAACGTATTCCACATGGATTTCGGTAAAGACACGAGGGTGCTCGTCCCGCATCTCGGCAGTGACATCCACATCGAGCCGGCTAAATGGCGATCTCTTCTTTCTCAGGATGGAGGCAACATCACTGCCGGTGCACCCTGCAAGCGACAAGAGGAGCAGTTCTTTGGGCCGGGGCCCCCCATCATTTCCCCCCATCTCACCCGGCCCATCGATCATTGTCCAATGCCCGGAATCCCCCATCCCTGCAAAGGTCAATCCTGATAGCTGCTGTATCATGACATGTTTTTTCACGTTTCACTCCTGTTCAAGATTTCAGAAGATCGGGAAGCCCGAACCTGTAGATACGATGCAGAAAACCGGGAAAAGGGTCAGAACAAAACAGGGAAAGTCAGCCCGATTTAAGGCGTTTTCGGACTTTCCGGAGGACCTGAGGTGAAAGGGGGGGGACCGGGTAATCCTGGTACAGAGAAATCACTCGTTCCAGCCCTTTGAGATAGCCGGAACAATCATCACATTCCGATATATGCTTTCGGATGGCGGCACACCGGCGGGATTGAAGATCCTCTCCCAGCCGTTCACAGATCTGCTGTGCAACC
>JAOUDE010000067.1 GCA_029859455.1 Ignavibacteria bacterium
TAATCGCTGCGTCGAGCTCAACCTCACCGGCAGCGTTCATAAAGGAGCCTTTTCCCGCATCGAACACCTCATCATCCTCAAGGACGACGACCGCTGCCTCTACCGCTTCAACCGCCGATCCTCCTTCAATCAGGATCTGCCATCCCGCCTCCAAAGCGTGCCTGACACCCCGACGATGGGATTCAACCAGGTCGTCCGGGATATCCCAGGCGCCTCCATGGACAGCAAACGACAGTTTCGTCGGAGATCCGAATGAACGATTCATACATCACCAAGGTATGCATTGATCCCCCGTTTCACAACCCCCGACAGGCATGGTGTGACAGAGCTAACATGCTCCATCACACCACACTGCACTCAACTGTTGCGCCGGAACACCTCAATCTCAGCTGGCGGCATGCTCCGTTTCCATTCGGGTAAATCGAATCCCGTCTTCAGGCGTCACATCGATAAGAAGCCGGTCTCCCTCAGAAAACCTGCCCCTGAGTATCTCAGCCGAGAGCGGATTGATGATCTCCTTCTGGATCACCCTCTTCAGGGGCCGTGCTCCGAACGCAGGAACATACCCCTTCCGTGCTACCCACTTCCGGGCCTGATCTGACACCTCGGCAGTCAGTCTGTTCTTCTCAAGCAACAGGGCGAGCCTGTCCAGATTCAGGGCAACGATCCTGTCAATCTCGGCCGCGCCCAGCGGGCTGAACACAATTATTTCATCCACTCTGTTCAACAGCTCCGGCTTCATCGTTTCACGAAGAAGCTGATGGAGCACTTCCTTGAGGCTGTCAAACGCTTCTCCGGACGAAAACCCTCCTTCTGTCTCTTCCATCCTCTTCAGGATCGTCGATGAACCGAGATTGGACGTCATAATAATGATCGTGTTCCGAAAATCGACCGTGTGACCCTGGCTGTCTGTCAGGCGGCCATCATCAAGAAGCTGCAGGAGCAGGTGAAAGACCTCCGGATGTGCTTTTTCGATCTCATCCAGAAGGAGGACGGAATATGGTCTCCGGCGAACCGCTTCCGTAAGTTGCCCACCTTCCTCATGGCCCACGTACCCGGGGGGCGCGCCTATCAGCCGGGAAACAGAAAATTTCTCCATGTACTCGCTCATGTCGATCCGGATAAGCGCATTCTCGTCGTCGAAGAGTGATTCCGCCAGTGCCTTCGCAAGCTCCGTTTTCCCGACTCCTGTGCTCCCGAGGAAAATAAAGGACCCGATCGGTCTCCGTTCATCATTCAGGCCTGCCCGAGCCCGTATCACCGCCTCTGAAACAGCGCGAACCGCCTCATCCTGTCCCACAACCCGCTCTCTGAGGCGATCTTCAAGGTGCAGAAGCCGTTGCCGGTCACTCTCCAGCATTCTGGAGACGGGGATCCCTGTCCACCGGGCAACAATTCCTGCAATATCCTCTTCCCCCACTTCTTCATTCAGCATCTTTCGCTTTTCCTGAATCTCACGGAGCGTGGCGGCGTCTGAGCTGATTTTCTTTTCGAGATCAACGATAACACCATACCGGAGCTCGGCAACCCGCTCGAGGTTTCCTTCCCGTTCGAACCGTTCCGCATCGATCTTCGCTGTTTCGATTTCTTCCCTGTTGCTCCGGATCTTCTGGATCAGATCCTTTTCAAGATGCCAGTGACTCTTCAGACCAGCGAGCTGTTCCGACTGTCCGGCTATTTCTTCTTCAATTTCTCCAAGGCGTCTCTTTGATTCAGGGTCTTTGTCCCTCCGGATCGCCTGTCGTTCAATCTCCAGTTGTTTGATTCTCCGTTCGATCGTATCCAGTTCCTCCGGCATCGATTCTATTTCGATCCGGAGCCGGGAAGCGGACTCATCGACCAGGTCGATTGCTTTGTCCGGGAGGAACCGGTCACCGATGTAGCGGTGACTGAGGGTTGCAGCAGCGATAATCGCTGCATCCGTGATACGGACACCGTGATGGACTTCGTACTTTTCCTTCAGCCCCCTGAGAATCGAAATCGTGTCTTCAACGGAGGGCTCATCCACCATCACGGGCTGAAACCGCCGCTCAAGAGCGGGATCCTTCTCCACATGTTTTCTGTACTCATCGAGGGTGGTAGCACCAATCGTGCGCAGTGCTCCCTTCGCCAGTGCCGGTTTCAGGAGATTCGCGGCATCAGGTGAACCCTGTGCCGACCCTGCACCGACGAGAGTATGCAATTCATCGATAAAAAGGATGATCCCTCCGTTCGAGTTTTCAACCTCGCGGATGAGCGCCTTCAGTCTTTCTTCGAACTGGCCGCGCAGGCTTGCCCCTGCGACGAGTGCTCCGATGTCAAGCGCTATAATCCGCTTCGGCCGAAGGCTCTCGGGAACATCCCCGTCAACGATCCGTTGAGCGATCCCCTCCGCCACAGCGGTCTTTCCTACGCCGGGATCGCCGATCAACACCGGGTTGTTTTTCGTTCTTCGGGAGAGCACCTGGAGAACCCGGCGGATCTCCTCGTCACGTCCGATCACTGGATCAAGTTTCCCCTGACGAGCGAGCTCTGTCAGATCCCGGCCGAACCGCTCCAGGGTCCGGTAGGAATCCTCCGGGTTTTGGTCCGTCACCCGGTTGCTCCCGCGGATCTCTCTGAGAATGTCGTAGAGGCGGTCAACCGTGAGGCCGGCTGAATGGAGATACGCGCCGGCACGATTGTCCTCCTCCACAAGACCGATGAGGAAATGTTCCGTGCTGATATACTCGTCTTTCAGCGCTGCGGCATGCTTTCGGGCAGATGTCATCACATTCTGCATCTGCCTGGACAGCCCCTGTGGCGTCACGCCTGTTCCCGACACCGTGGGCAGTTTCGTAATTAATTCTCCCGTCTTCACCTTCGCCGACCGGGGGTCGACCCCGGCCTTCTGAAGAATCGGCTGGGCTGTCCCATCCGGATCCTGAAGAAGAGCTGCCAGGAGATGCTCCGGTTCAATCACCGAATTCCGGTACGAAACGGCGATTTCCTGCGCATTCTGAAGGGCCTCCTGAGATTTCATTGTCAGTTTCTGTGTCTGGTTCATCGTTGTCTCTCCCTGAAAATTACAAAGGCGAGGAACAATCCTCGCCTTTGGTGGTCATGCTTCTGTCGCTCGTGCGAGAGATTTCATGGACACTGTCGGGACTCCCTCACTTCTTGTCTTTGTCGTCCACAACTTCGAAATCAGCGTCCTCGACCTTTCCATCATCTCCCTTCGGCTTTTCACCCGTCTCCTGACCCTGATCGGAGGCCGGGCCTGATGCCTGCTGATACATCTGCGAGGATGCCTCATTCCACGCCTCGTTGAGGCTGTCGAGAGCTGATTTGATCGCACCGGGGTCGTCTGACTTCAGCGCTTCCTGGAGCTTCGTTTTCTCACCCTCGATCTTCGTTTTCAGGTCTTCAGACACCTTGTCCCCGAATTCCTTCAACTGCTTCTCCGTCTGGAATATGATCTGATCCGCCTGGTTCCGGAGGTCAACCGCCTCCTTCCGTTTCCTGTCCTCGGCCGCATGCGACTGAGCATCCGCTTTCATCTTGTCGACCTCTTCCTTCGTCAGGCCGCTCGACGATGTGATCCGGATCGATTGCTCTTTTCCGGTCGCCTTATCCTTCGCCGAAACGTGCAGCATGCCGTTGGCGTCGATATCGAACACCACCTCGATCTGAGGGACGCCACGAGGTGCCGGCGGAATCCCCTCAAGGTGAAATTTCCCCAGGGTCCTGTTGTCCACCGCCATCGATCTCTCGCCCTGGAGGACATGAATCTCGACAGAGGTTTGATTGTCCGCCGCCGTAGAAAACACTTCCCCCTTCTTGGTTGGAATCGTCGTGTTTGCCTCGATCAGCCTGGTCATCACCCTACCCTGGGTTTCGATGCCAAGGGAGAGAGGTGTAACATCCAGGAGAAGAACGTCTGTCACATCGCCGGAAAGAACTCCTCCCTGAATGCCGGCGCCAACGGCGACAACCTCATCCGGATTCACCCCTTTGTGAGGTTCCCGTCCGAAAATCTCCTTCACCAGATTCTGGACCCTGGGGACCCGCGTCATCCCTCCTACCAGAATGACTTCATCGATCTCGTTCGGCGAAAGATCGGCATCCTTCAATGCCTGTTCGACCGGGGCGATTGTTCGGCGGATGAGATCATCAACCAGCTGTTCAAACTTCGCCCTCGTCAAATTGATGTTGAGGTGTTTGGGTCCATCACTGGTCGCAGTAATAAACGGAAGATTGATCTCCGTCTGCATCAATTGTGAGAGTTCCATCTTGGCCTTCTCAGCGGCCTCGCGCAGCCGCTGGAGAGCCATCGTGTCCTTCCGGAGATCGATCCCCTCCTGTTTCTGGAACTCCTCTGCGATATAGTCTACGATACGCTGGTCGAAGTTATCTCCTCCAAGGTGTGTATCTCCATTGGTTGATTTTACCTCGAAAACACCTCCGCCTAGCTCAAGAATCGAAATATCGAATGTCCCTCCGCCCAGATCATATATAGCAACCTTGACTTCCTCTCCCTTCTTGTCCAGCCCGTACGCAAGCGCCGCCGCCGTCGGCTCGTTGATAATCCGGCGAACATTCAATCCGGCGACCTCGCCAGCTTCCTTCGTCGCCTGGCGCTGAGCATCATTGAAGTAGGCGGGGACGGTTATAACAGCGTCGGTTACTTTCTGTCCAAGGTGGTCTTCCGCCGTCTGTTTCATCTTCTGGAGGATCATTGCACTGATCTCAGGCGGAGAATAAACCCGGCCTCCGACGTCGACCCGGGCCGTATTGTTGTCACCCTTGACAACCTTATAGGGGACGAGTTTCATCTCCTCCGTCACTTCATCGTAAAACCGGCCCATCAGGCGTTTGATGGAAGAGACAGTATTCTGCGCGTTCGTAACAGCCTGCCGTTTGGCCGACTGTCCTACGAGTCGCTCGCCTGATTTCGAAAAGGCAACCACCGAGGGGGTCGTTCGTCCCCCTTCGGCATTCGCGATCACAACAGGGTCATTCCCCTCCATGACAGCAACAACTGAGTTCGTTGTACCAAGATCAATTCCGATTATTTTACCCATTCATTCCTCCTAAGTGGGATCCAGGAGCGCAACGCTCCAGGTCTTGTGGCTCAATTCTATTCTCACTTTCGTAATGCAACCTGTGTGCCATACGGGCAAGATCACCATAACCATATACAAAATAACCAATTACAGGCTTTTTCACCATGAAGCAAATCGAAGTCGACATCAGTCAGTCTGGCATGTTTCTATCGCCATTTTGGCGGCACCTGACAAAACTGCAACGATCTCTGCCTCTTCCTTGATTCTGAGGTTGGCGATCAGTATGTTCCTCAGGCTACCATCACCTCCCCATCACTCTTGCCCCAATTCAGGCCACATTAAGAGAATGCTTGACGCGGAATCACTCCGGACAGGTTTGAGGACGAAACTGTTTGGCAAAAAGATCTACTCTTTTGAAACGATAGACTCCACAAATACGTGTGGGCGGGCAGTGGCCGCTTGCGGCGCCCCGGAGGGAACCATAGTCATCGCAGAAGAGCAGACCGAGGGAAAGGGGCGCCAGGGAAGAAGCTGGGTCGCAAACCCGGGAGAGAATCTGATGTTCTCTGTTCTTCTCAGGCCCGGTCTCCCGACCGATCAGCTCAATCTGTTTCCCTTTTACGCCGCCGTAGCCGTCTCGCAGGGCGTTGAACGGGAGACCTCTCTCAGAGTGGAATGTAAATGGCCGAACGATCTCCTTCTCGGCGGCAGGAAATTCGCCGGCATCCTCCTTCAAGGATCTGTCGACGGGAGTTCGATCGAGTATCTTGTCCTGGGTATCGGGATTAATGTCAATCAATCCGTCTTCCCACCTGAACTTGACGGCAAGGCCACATCATTGCTTATTGAGGGGGGCCGCCGGATTGACCGGATGCGCCTTCTCCGGACAATCCTCCAGTCCCTTGAGGACCACTACGCACAAATCAGTCGATCCGGACTCGACCCTCTCCTGTCCGAATGGAAGGAGAGGACTCCGATGCTCAACAAGCCGGTATCGGTCCTCCGCGAGGGGGAGACCATAACCGGTATCATGAAGGGTGTCACACGCCAGGGAGGGATGGTGCTCGCCGTGAACGGCACAGAGCAGATCCTCCACGCCGGTGACGTCACAATTCTCAGGACCTGACATTTATGCTTCTCGCGATCGATATCGGAAATACACACACCGTGGTAGGACTCTTTTCCGGTGACACGCTCGCCGGGCACTGGAGGATGTCGAGCGCAGCCCACCGGACTGGAGACGAAAGTTGGCTCACCATCCGGAGTTTTTGCCTGAACAACGGGATCGATCCTTCAAAGATCCGGCTGGTTGGCATTTCCTCCGTCGTCCCGAACCTGACCGAAGTTTTTGCAACGATCGCCTCGCGCTACGTCGGGGTCAGCCCGCACATTGTTGGTGCAGGCACCATACCCGGAATGAACATCAGGTATCACGACCCTGCGTCCGTCGGCGCCGACCGGTTGTGTAATGCTGTGGCCGGATTCACAAAATACGGGGGACCGCTGATCATTGTCGATTTCGGCACGGCGACCACCTTCGACATCATCGACGTGCAGGGTGATTACCTCGGGGGGGTGATCTGTCTCGGGGTAGAATCCTCCGCAGCGGAACTCCACCGAAGGGCTGCACGTCTTCCCAAGGTCGAACTCATCTTTCCGGAATCGGTGGTTGCCCGGGATACTGTTTCCAGCATTCAGGCAGGGCTGATGATCGGAACGGTGGAGTCAGTGGAGGGAATTGTCAGAAGGATCAGGGAGGAAATCGGACATCAGGCCGGCGTGATCGCGACGGGAGGGCTTGCTCCTGTCATTGCGAAACACACAGATATTATCCAGGCGATTGAACCCTCACTGGTTCTGGAGGGGATCCGGCTGATCGTCGAACGAACGATCGCGGAGAGACAAGTCTGACTCAGGGAGTACCGAAGATGCGTATCGATGCCTGGGCAAACTCCACAATGGGCGGGAAGTAGAAAAAGAACAGAATGATGGGAACGAGCAGAACCACAAGCGTCGCCAGTTGGGCAGCACCGACCTCGATCCTCCCCTTCTTCTCCTCGTCCTCGCGGAGGTACATGTTGCGAAATACTTTCACGTAGTAATACAGCGAGATCACGGTGTTGATCCCTCCCACCACCGCCAGCCAGATCCATCCACTGTTGAGAAGAGCCGCAAAGAGATAGAGCTTCCCGATGAAGCCGACCGTCGGGGGAAGGCCGGTCAGAGAAATCAGAAACAGAGAGAGGGACAGCGAAAGAAACGGCGCCCTCGCCGCCAGACCCCGGTAGTCTTCCACATCCTCGCTTCCTGTCTTGTTCGCGATGAGCATCACGACATAGAACGCGCCAAGATTCATAAAGAGGTATGCAATAAAATAGATCAGGACCGCGGCAGTTCCCTCATTCCCCATCACCACGACTCCCATCAGCAGGTACCCCGCATGAGCAATACTGGAGTATGCAAGGAGGCGTTTCATGTTATCCTGCCACAAAGCAACCAGGTTTCCAAGTGTCATCGTCAGCACCGAAACGATCGCAACCATCAAAGGCCAGTCAAAACCCTGCAGCATCGTCCAGAACCCTCCCGCTACCTCGCCCGCACCGGCGTCGACGAAAGCCACCTTCAGAAACCGGATGAAGACCGCGAATCCGGCAGCCTTTGATGCCACCGAGAGGAATGCCGTAATAGTGATCGGGGCTCCTTCATACACATCCGGCGTCCAGAAATGGAAGGGGACAGCGGAGATCTTGTAACCGAATCCGACCATCGTGAACACGCCGGCAATCAGAAGGGTAAAGTCATTGATATCCCCGGTCGCCAGAACCTGATTCAATTGATACAGGTCCAGTGTCCCGGTCAACCCGTAGAGAATGGAAATCCCGTAGAGCATGATGCCGGAGGATAACCCGCCGTAGATGACATACTTAAGTGACGCTTCGCTCGAATCAGGAGCTTCCCTGGTATAACCTGTCAGAATATAGGATGTCATCGAGGAGAGTTCGATTGCAAGGTAGATCATCAGGAGGTTCGTCGCACCCGCCATCAGGATCATTCCCAGCGTCAGTGCAACCAGAAGAGAGTAGTACTCACCCAGAGAGCGGCCGGGCGTATTGAGTTCCGCCGATGAGAGAGAGAACACAAGGACGAGGATGGCTGAAAGTGTAATCAAAACCTTGAAGAACACCGCGAACGCGTCCACCGTCAACATGTTCCCGAAGATCAACGCTTCCTCACCGTTCTGACCGAGGATAAAAATGCCGGTCAGCGCAAAACCGGCCAGGCAGACAGCTGCCACAACCACGGGAGAGCGGCGAAAAACCAGATCTGTCAGAATGGCCGTGAGAAACGTCACGACCAGAGTCAACTCCGGCTTGAAAAAGGAGAGATCGCTGAGCAGTTGTTCAATCATGGCGATTAGTTCGCTCCGACCATTCCGGCGGTCGCTGAGTGGTGCAGGATCTCTGCAAGGTGGTTGATCGATGAGTTCATAAGATCAAGCACCGGCGACGGATAAATTCCGAGGAAGATGACGATGATCGCGAGCGGAACCAGCATCACCATTTCACGGCCATCCATATCCGTAAGGTTGTTCCATTTCTCGGGAAGGGTTCCAAGAAACACGCGTTGCAGAACCCAGAGCATATATGCAGCCGTCAGGACGATAGTGACGGCGGCGATGATTGTCAACGTCCTGAATGTCTGAAATGCGCCCAGGAGTGAAAACGCCTCGCTGATAAAGCCGCTCAAACCGGGGAGACCGAGGGCAGCAAAGAATGCAACCGTCATAACGGCAGCGTATTTCGGCATCTTGGTCATCAGACCGCCGAATTCATTGAGTCCTCTCGTGTGGGATCTGTCATAGATCACTCCGACAATAAGAAACAGCATCGCGGTGATGGTCCCGTGATTGAACATCTGGAATACGGCTCCGGTTATCCCCTGCGTGTTCATCGAGGCCATTCCCAAAATGACCACTCCCATGTGACTGATGCTCGAGTACGCGATCAGTTTCTTGAAGTCGGTCTGAGCCATCGCCACCAGCGCTCCGTAGATCATCGAGATGACGCCGACGAGGGCCAGCATCCATGCATATTCGGTCATCGCATCAGGGAACATCGGGAAACTTATTCTGAGCATACCGTAGGCCCCCATCTTCAGCAGAACGCCGGCAAGAATCACGCTGATCGGCGTCGGTGCTTCGACGTGCGCATCAGGCAGCCAGGTGTGGAAGGGGAATGTCGGAACTTTGATCGCGAACCCGATGAAGAGCGCCACATACGCCACATACCTCCATGTGGTGTGAGCCCCTGCCAGGAGTGATCCGGGTTCATAGCTCGCCGGATCCATCATCGCAAGCATGTTGAAGGTGTACACCTTTTCCAGGCCCTCAAGACCCGACTTTGCCGCCTCCGTGATCGTGATCGAGAGTCCGTCCGGACCGACCAGGGCAGTGGTGCTGAAATACAATGCAATCATCGCCAGCAGCATGAGGACGCTGCCGAACAACGTGTACAGGAAGAATTTTATCGCTGCATATTCCCGCCGCGGACCGCCCCAGATACCGATCAGGAAGTACATCGGCAGGAGCATGATCTCCCAGAACAGGTAGAACAGAAAGAAGTCGAGCGAAACAAAGACACCCATCATCCCGGTGTTCAGAAGCAGGAGCATGGCGAAGTAGCCCTTCACCGATTTATCGATGGTCCAGGACGAGATGACGGCGACCAGTGATATCAGGGCGGTCAGCAGTACCATGGTCACGCTGATACCGTCGATTCCCAGGAAATACTCGATATGAACTCTGCCGAACCAGGCAACGCTCTGCACATCGATCCAGGAGGCTTTTTCGACGAACTGCATTCCGGCTTCCGAATTGATTCCAGCCATACCCTTGTCGAACGCCGAGAGGAGGATCAGAGACAGGAAGAGCTGAACTGCCGTGATGCCAAGTGAGGTCCAGCGCATGGTGTCACGCTGGTATTTTGGGATCATCAGGACAAGCACAATACCCACCACAGGGAGAAAGGTGATCCAGGTCAGAATGCCAATACCAAGAAATTCCATGAGCGTTACGTCCTAGTTGTATACATCAGATGTGAGCGTCATACGAGCCGGAAGAGGAAATAGAGCACCATTGCGCCCATGACAGCGAACAGAATATAGTTCTGAACCTTACCGGTTTGAAATTTTCTCAGGAGCAGCCCGCCAAAACCCGAAAGATACGCGGAAGCATTAACAACTCCGTCGATGACATAGCGGTCGAAACCTCCTGCACCTGCCCAGAAGAGAAACAGCGAAAGGCCTGCCGCAATGATTCCACCCGTCGCGGCCATTGCCGCTGACAGAAACGTAGCGTGTCCGGGCCACAGCCACTCTCCCGTGATAATACCGAGTGCGGCACTGATGATCACGGCGACCGCGAGATAGAGCCGGGATGTGACCTTCCCCCGCTTTG
>JAOUDE010000381.1 GCA_029859455.1 Ignavibacteria bacterium
TACCACTGCCCCTGCCGACTATGACATTGATGGCGATCTGGATATCGTTGTGCTGGGATACTATGTCGTCTACCACATCAGCGTTGAAGAAAAACTCGTCCTGGTTCGGAATGAAGGTCCGGCTGGTACTACGGAATGGGAGTTCTCCTACATTGATCTGCCGCTTGGCAGCCTTACATCGGGAGCTTCGGATCTCGCGTGGGGAGACCATGATGGCGATGGGGACCTTGATCTTGTCGTGGGAACCGACGGGGAAACAGTGATTTATGAAAACGAGGACGGTACTCTCGTCCTGACCGATACTCCACTTCCGGGGTACTGGGAGGATAACGACCAGGCTGATTTCGACCTTCGATCGATCACATGGGCTGATTATGACAATGACGGAGATCTTGATCTCCTCCTCCCATCCGTTTTTGATGAAACAACATTCTCCTATTCAACCGTACTGATGCGCAATGATGGTCCGGACGGAGCAGGAGGGGTCACCTTCACTGAAACAGATTCTGTGTTTGCGCCAACACGTCATGCGCAGAGCGCGTGGGCTGATTATGACGGCGATCAGGACCTTGATCTTCTGCTTGTTAACATCGCCCCGCTCACGGATGAAGGGTTCATTCGCCGTTACACGAACGAGGGTAGCGGCGTGTTCACGGCGGAAGACATCCTCGGGTATCTCAGTGTCGAGCATGGGGAGGTGCAATGGGGCGATTACGATGGTGACGGGGATCTGGATGTTCTCGTGGCAGGCAATGTCAGGGAGACGGACAGCACCTACACGTGGATGGCACTTCGTGTATACCGGAACGACGAAGAGATTTATACCCGGATTGATGTCATCGACTGCATCCCGTGTGAAGGATGGTTCGATCTCACTGCTGCCACGTGGGCCGACTACGACTCTGATGGGGATATCGATATTCTCCTCGCAGGCACCTACAACTCAGGTTCTCAGATCGAAGGGCGCGCGCGGGTGTATACGAATGACGGGACGGGACTGTTCACTGTCTCCGACAGTGAGTTGCCGGCCCCGAGGGCCAGTGGTACACGGGGAGGCACGTTCTCGTGGTTTGACATCGATGGTGACGGGGATCTTGATTACTTCATTGCCGGACAGTACTTCGTCCCGGGAGGGAACGGACTTGTCGAGGCACAGATGCATGTATACCGGAATGATGTCGAGAGTATCAACAATGCACCATCAATGCCCGCAGGGCTGAACGTTGTGATCGGGACCGACAGCTCGGTGACATTCTCGTGGTTGCCGGCGACTGACGATCACACACCGAGTGCGGCAATCACCTATGATCTGAATATTTTCCGTGATGGCGTCCCAGTTGCTCTTCCCCGCAGGACTCCGGAGCCGGGGAGTGTCAGTGCGGTTACGGAATGGATGCTGTCAGGATTGCCGGAGGGCTATTATGAGTGGACTCTTACAGCCGTTGATGCTTCCTACAGCGGGAGTCAGAAGGCCTCTGGCCAGTTTACCGTGGGTGGTGCGACAGGCGTCGATTCAGACATGATCCCACTTGTCTATGCCCTGGAACAGAACTATCCGAATCCGTTCAACCCGACAACGACAATCAGATACGATCTTCCGGAGCGAGCCCACGTCGGATTGACCGTGTACAACCTGAATGGAGAACTCGTAACAACGCTTGTTGACGAAGAGCGGCCTGCTGGTATCCATAAGGTCGTTTGGGATGCAAGGAGTCTAGCGACCGGGACCTATTTCATCCGACTCTCAACTACAGCGTTTGTTAAGACCCAAAAGGTCATTCTTTTGAAGTAGGCCGCGATGCTCCCGTGCGTGAAGCAGCCACTGCCATAACTACACTGGCCCGGTTTCGGGCAGGGTCTATAGCATGCTTGGTCAGGATGCTGCCTCTGGTCTCTATTTCTTCAGGATCCAGGCTCGCAATGCCATCATGACTCAAAGATGTTGATTATGAAGTAGGGCAGGATGATGCTGATGTGGGAAGGGCGATCAGGGGATCAATTCTCCCCAAGTCCTGGCTCACTTATAGAGAGGCTTATCGCGGGGTGGAGGATATGAGTGAGCGGAAAGGAATTCTTGAAAAACGCGCGCTACAGGGTTTGGTGTAAATCGAAAACCTGATGCCACAGGTGAGGGTTAACCGCAACACGGCCCGTTGGAGATTTCTCTTGACAATCGAAGGATATCGTTCTATATTGAATGTGGTTATTGATCGGTCCACAGTCCTTTCTTCCTTTTCCCCCTCCCCTGTAAAGATATTCGTTCCCTGCAGTTCGGGAGAAGTAATTTGCCCACTGACTTCAAAAAGGAACTAATTGTATGAAGACCAGATACATCACGAGCGTTCCCATCGCGTTGTTTCTCCTCGGGTTCTCACCCTCAGGGGCGCAGACCGTCAGTGAAGCATGGGTTCAATCTGATGCTAATGGCTATCCCTATGGAAGCATGATTGCGATGGATAGTCAGGAAAACGTTGTTGTCACCGGTTGGCGGCTTGGCGATTATATCATCACCAAGAAATATGACGCGGACGGTAACATGCTCTGGGAACAGCACTTCACG
>JAOUDE010000068.1 GCA_029859455.1 Ignavibacteria bacterium
CAGGACCATGTCGATCCACTGCTTCAGGAGAGGAGGCGCGTTGTACCAGTAGAAGGGGTGGTGCCAGACGATGATCTCATGATCAGTCAGCAGTTGTTTCTCTCTGGCAATGTCAATATTGAAATCAGGATACTCCTCATAAAGGTCATGAAGGAGGATATCGGGGCGATCAGGAATTGCTTCCAGGAGTGCAGCATTGACATGCGATTTCTCAAGCCGCGGATGGGCGAAAAGTATCAGGATTTTGGTCATAACCGGTGTCTTCTACACAAGAGACGAGAATGGAGGGGAGCGATCTTCGATAGAATACAAAAATCCTGTCTTAACTTCCCCACAATCGCTGTCAAACCTTAACTTCTTTCCATTTCCCCTTTCTGAAGATCAGTATTGCAACGACGGCGACCACCGATTCCGCTATCGGGATCGCAGCGAAAGCTCCCGAAGGTCCACCCTGCAATGTAGTGGCGAGAATGTACGCAAGCGGGATCTGGAACAACCAGAACCCGAAGAAGTTGATGATGGTCGGCGTCCTGGTGTCCCCCGCTCCGTTGAACGATTGCATGATCACCATCCCATAGGCATAGAAGACATTGCCGAGGGACACGATCTGCAGACAGCGCACACCGATCATCAGGACTTCCGGATCGACAGTGAAGAAGGAAATAATCGACTCCGCCAGCAGAAGAAACAGGATTCCAACAAATCCCAGAAAGATCATGTTGAACAGCGCGGCTCTCCAGGCCGACCGTTCCGCCCGGTCCGGCGCGCCTGCACCAAGGTTCTGACCGACGAGTGTGGCAGAGGCGTTTGCCATCCCCCACGCCGGAAGAATGGTAAAAATGATGACTCGAATGGCAATCGTGTAGCCCGCCAGCGCGGCACTGCCGAACTCAGATACAATCCTGACAAGGAAGATCCAGCTTGCCGACTGGATCACGAACTGGCCGGTCCCTCCGGCCGACAGCCCAAGCAGGGATCTGATAATATCCCACCGGACGGCAATATTATCCCGGTGAATTTTGATCAGCCCTTTCCCTCTCAGGAGGTGGAACACCTGGTAAATGACTCCGATTCCGCGGCCGATCGTGGTCGCGATCGCCGCTCCTTCGACCCCGAATGCGGGGAATGAACCGAATCCGAAAATGAAGAGAGGGTCAAGAATGATATTCAATCCGTTCGCCAGCCAGAGAGTCCGCATGGCGATTGATGCGTCGCCTGCACCGCGGAAGACCGCATTGATAAGGAAGATCATCATAATGGTGATATTGCCTCCAAGCATCCACCGGGTATAATTGCTTCCGGTCTCGAGAAGGCCGGGGCCTGCTCCCATCAGCGTGAGGATCTCCTCCGCATACAGCAGTCCGCCCGCAGCGATCAGCAAGGAAAGCCCGACGCCGACATAGATGGCCTGCATCGCAGCAACGCTCGCATCGCTCACCTGCTTTTCACCGACCCGCCGGGCCACCATCGCCGTGACCCCCATGCTGACACCGAACGCGATGGAGTACACCAGCGTCAGAACCGATTCCGTCAACCCGATCGTCGCTACCGCATCGTTGTATTGCAACTGACTGACATAAAAGACGTCAGCCACGGCAAAGAGGGACTCCATCGCCATTTCGAGTACCATCGGAACGGAGAGAAGGAAAATCGCCCGATTGATCCCGCCTCTGGTGTAATCCTGCTCCTCACCCCTGATCGCCTGGATGAGGAGCCGAAGCAGCCCGGGTTTTGTATCTGGCTGAGCGCACATGGAAATGCCAATATAGGCCGGAAGCCGGGATATGCAAACCGGCGTCCGTATTTCAGGAGAATATTACAGACAGGGCGGTCGGAGACCGGTCAGTGATCTGCTGAAGGCGGGTCTGCGGTCGCTATCCGCGCCGGTCCCGCCAGAGGAGAAAATAGGAGGGGAGGAGGCCAATGAGAACGACTCCGAGAAGTACCAGGAACATCGGATTGTCATACATCCAATAGACCCAGACGATGAATCCAACAACGAACGTTCTTGCGACGATCGAGAATCGATAGGCAATGAGCGTTCCTTTGTACACCAGATAGCCGATCAGGCTTCCGAGCAACGTCATCATGACTCCTGCAAAACGGACCATCGGCTCGTCATAGAGGACGTTGGAAAGAAAGAGCTTCTGCGTGAATTCGGGCAGAAAAGCAAAACCAAGACCTCCGCCGATCAGATAGGAGGAAAGGTAAACCATCAGTGCTTTTTTCATAACTTCTTCCCGCAATATTTACAATGCACCGCGTCTTCGTCATGGTTATCCGCGCTGCAGCCCCGGCAGGCCCTGATTCCCCCCTTTGCCCTGAATGCCTGGGTCATCTCCACAGTCATGATACCGGTCGGTACCGCGATGATTCCGTAGCCCATGATCATGATGATGACGGAAAAGAACTGGCCTGTGACTGTCTGCGGCGTGATATCACCGTAGCCGACAGTGGTCAACGTGACGATAGCCCAATAAATGCTGGTCGGAATCGATGTGAACCCGTTTGCCTCCCCTTCGATGAGGTACATGAGCGACCCAAGAATCGTAACAAGTGTCAGGACCGTGAAGATGAAGATTGTAATTTTCCGACGGCTTGCCCGCAGTGCCTGAACCAGCAGGGCGCTCTCGCCAACATACTGTACCAGTTTCAGTACTCTGAACACCCTCAGGATCCGGAGAAGGCGGATGACCAGGAGGAAATGGCCTCCAGGATAAAGCAGGCTGACATAGGTGGGGAGGACCGCGAGCAGGTCGACAATTCCGAAGAAGCTCCTCGCATACAGAATCGGTCTTGTGACCGAAAGGAGGCGGAGAAGGTATTCAACAGTAAACAGAATTGTGAATGTCCATTCGGCATACGTCAGCCACTCTCCGTATTCCGCCCTGATCGATCTGACACTGTCCAGCATCACCGCGACAACACTCAGAACGATTGAGACGATCAGGACAATATCGAACAGGCGACCGGACGGCGTGTCCGCTTCGAAGATGATCTCATGGATTTTTCTTCGCCAGGCGGGAAGCTTCTTTTCGTGGGGTACGGTTGTCATAACAGGTTGCTTTCGTCGTGTCTATCTCTCGTGGTGGGACCATAAAGCGTACTGTTCCTGTCGTGACAAGCTCCGCCACTCACCGTTTCATGGCTGAGAAGGCAAACAGTCCGGCGTGCGGAAGCTTTTCAGCCTGACCCTATCTCTCCGGGATGATGGTGTACTTGACATAGCCACGCGACTGGTAGTCTGACAACGTTGTCTGCGTCGAGTAAGTGACCTGCATGCCGGGGAGCAGTTCGTCCCTGGTCGTGGTGAAGAAAGCCATCGCCTGTCCGCAGACAATGAACGTCGCGCCGGCCTTCTCCTTCATTTGTCGAATCATGTCGATGTTCGGATTCGGAATGGCGTGACGGGCTCTGTATGCATCGTCCGTGGTTGCGAGTTCGATCCCGGGGCCGTGAATCGCAATGACGACCTTCAGCCTGGATGCCGGAATGCCGGAGGCAACGTGAAGGTTCAGGATCCTCGCCATTTCGTCGAGGCTGTAATTGATCTCACCGGAGGTGCTGTCCGGGTTGGCGTGAATGATCTCGAACAGGAGTTTGTACTCGTGAGCCGGATCCGGAATCTCTGCCGGGTTCTCGACAGGGAAGGCACCGCTCCAGCCGGTTCCCTTCAGGAGCGGAAATTGGGCTTTCGAGAACATCTGTTCCAGCCCGACCGAGTCCACCATCATGCCGGGGCGGGTTGCCGGAGTGTTCTGCGACGCAGCAACGAATGTGACCAGGAGAACGAGAGGAATGCACAGAAGGAATGTTTTCATGATGTTGTTCCGTAGATGTGAGGGTGCGGTTGGAGCAGCCTGGATCAGAGAGGCTGCGTCCGGAATATTCATTGTTCGTCTAAGAACCAGATCGGCGGAGCGCGGGTTGAAACCGGCCGGAGGGTTCGCTACAAAAGCCTGTTCAGAGAATCGAGCGGATTGACCGGACCGGAACCTCCGCTGCCACCCCCGATGAGGGACGACAATCCCGGGACGGAATCGTCGATCTTCTTCATCAGATCAGGGGAGAGATAGTTCTTCAGAAGGGTAATGGCGACCGGCATGAACGCCTTCGCGCTTTCCATCGAGAATCCGGCCTGCGAGAAATTCGAAAGGAGAGCGGTCGCTCCCTTTGCCTCTCCACTCATCAGCCCTCCGGCCATTTTCATGAGGTCTCCAGTCCTGACGGCAGCTTTTGCGCCACCCTTGAATTTTGAGAGGATGCTTCCGGAGTCAGGGATCGCGGTCGAAATCTCTGAAAAAATATCAGCGGGAACCTGTTCCTTGACCGACGAAAGAAGCGCACCGAGTCCTTTTTGTGCCATGGACGCATCGATGCCTGCCCCTTTTGCCAGACTCTGAATCAGTTCATTCATGTCGAATTCCTTCCGCTGTTGATGAGGGTCATCCGTCGGACTAGTAGGATAGTGAAAGCAGAGAGGAGAATCAAACGCGGCACGCACCTGCCCGACTGACACGTTGCCCCCTTTGAGCCGTCTGTCAGATTATCGGTTCATAAGCCAGATGGAGAAGTTGAGGACCGTCGCAAATGACACCCAAAGCAGATACGGAACCAGCAGGACTCCCGCCGCGGGCGTCACTCTCCAGAACAGGACAACGGTGCCGGCGATCGCCCCCAGGAGGAATGTGATTTCAATCAAACCCCAGAACGGCGAACGGAGGCCAAAGAAGATCAGCGACCACGCACCGTTCAGCCCGAGTTGAACAAAGAACATGATTGCCGCCGGTGTCTTCAACGACCCTGTTTTCTGCCAGACGAGGTACAGGGCGATTCCCATCAGGAGATAGAGCAGAATCCATGCAGGGCCGAACACCCATCCCGGTGGTGTGAACCACGGTTTGGCCAGGGTCAGGTACCAGGTTTTTACCGATTGTGCAGTCAGCCAGCCCGCAACGATTCCGATCCCCTGGCAGAGAGCGATGGAGAGAAGCAATCGACCGGTATTCATTGTCCGATTCTTCCGGGCGTATTTGTTGCTTCCTGATCTTCATTGTCGTTCTGGTGAACGTAGCTCCTGATCGCCCGTACCCCGAGGGCAAATGGGCCGGCCTGTCTGTCCCCGATCGTCAACCCGAGGGTCCGGATGTTGGTGAGATCCGGCTGCCACCGGCTCGAAAGGATCTGGCCGCGGTTGGAGGGAACGAGATCGGTAAAGGGGATCCGTATCGTTACCCATTCGTCCGAGCCGGGATCGAAGCGGACCTGGTACTGAAGCCCGGGGGGTGAGCGGTGGTCCGTCAGGTTGATCTTGTAGGTTCTTGCGTCTCCCCGGACAGTGAGGGCGAGACCGGTGAAGCCGTTGAAATTCAATCGCAACGGGATTGTCCTCACCGATGCAAACCCCCCTCCCCGGTCCAGCGAAACGACACCCGTGAACAGGGCGCAGCCGTCGGCCGACTCCCTGAACACCGATGACGAGACTCCTCCCATGACGACGTCATTGACCGGCTTCCAGAGGCCAATCTGATCGGCATTGGAGAAATCGAATAAAGAAACTGTTTGGACCGCCATGTTTCCGGTATCTGTCATTGTTATGCTCTGTTGTTCTGTCATCTGCAGTTATTAGAAGACAACCACGTCATCACGGAGACACATGGAGTGATATTGAATGCCTGCTCTTCCTTCCCTCGTTACTCTTGGAGAGTAGTTGTGCCTCCGGTCTTTGTGGTTTTCTCTTGTCCGGAATGATATTGAAGGATCAGCGGTATCCGCGCTTCTTTCTCTCGCTGCTTACTCATCTCACCACCCTGAGGATTCTTCTCGCCTTGTTTTCTTGTGTTCCCACCCTCAGCCGCGTTAGAATTCCGCGCTGACCCCGATGGTCGGGAGAATACCGATCCCGCTCTCGTTCGGGATCGCCGTTCCGCTTCGAGGATCCCAGCGGACTCCTCCCATATACTTGTTGTTGTAGATGTTTTGAATGTCCAGGTAGAGGATCAGATTCCATCTGGTGAAATTCCACCGCCTGTCGACTCTGACATCCAGACTGTGGGCGTCATCCATCCGGAGCGAATTGTATGCGGAGCTGTTTTGAGTGCCGTCCGCATTGAACGGCGTGTACGGTTTGCCTGATGCGAACCTGAATTTGGCGGCGAACTCCCACCGTTCATCAAGCCGGTATCCCGCACTCAGATTGAAAATAACCGGCTGATCGTACGTACCGGCCCGGGCGATCCCGTCAAGCGGGGTAAACCGGGTGTCGCTGAGTGTCAGACTGAGAATGCCATACAGAGGTATCTCAGACAGTTTTTTCTGAATGAGGAACTCGACCCCGTACGCCCTGCCCTCACCATCGCTGACGAGCCGGCCCGGACCGTACGATGCAAAATTTTCTTCGCTTCCCCCGAACCCTCCGCCCGTGTTGGCGAGGACAAGATAGGGCTGATCGACACTGGCGGGATAATCCGTGTACCGCTTGTAGAATCCCTCAACGCGGATTTTCAAATCCTCCTTGAGCAGATGCTCTGCGCTCAGTATATACTGATCCGTCCTGGAAGGAAGGAGGCCGCGGTTCTCCTGATTCGTCGCCAGCCAGATGGAGGAAGGAGCCTGGCGATAGACTCCTGCCGCAACACCGAGTGTTGTCACCGGTGTGACGCTATAGGAGAACGATACCCGGGGAGAAACGGAAGTACTGTTATCGATGATGCTGAAGTAGTCGATGCGTGCCCCGACGGTCACTTCCAGTTGACGACCGACCTGCTGACTCACCTGTGCGAAGAGCGCGCCCTTGTACGCTGTCTCATGGTAGTCTGTCACGATAACATCGAGTGTATCCCCGAACGTCGACTCATAGTCAGGGAGAGCCAGATCGGTTTCGAAGCGGACAAGCTTCGCCTGACCCCCGAAGGAGATCTCCGTTGCCGAAGACATCTTCAGCACCATGTCGGCCTTCAGGCTGGTTTCGCCTTCGGTCGATTGATTGGTGAAGATCGGATTCAGCAGCGAGTCGCGCTGGACGCCGTTGTAGCGAACCCAGGATCGGCCGAGTGTCAGCCGGAAGAAACCGTCGCCGAGCAGGTGCTGCCACGACAGACCGCTTGCGTACTGCTTCTGAGCCGTTCCGAGAATCCGGGAATTGTCATAGCGGTTATCCGGTGTATCGTCGAAGAAATTGACATCATCGATGGCGCCAATCGCCAGAAATGAAAAACGGTTGAAACGGTCGGGCCGATAGGTCGCTTTTCCCATGAAGTCCCAGTACTCGGGTACGAAGCTGAAGCCTGCACCCCTGAAGATGAAGTCGAGATAGCTCCGCCTTGCCGAGAGGACGAATGACGCCTCGTCATTGACCGGTCCCTGCAGGTTCAATCCGAACTGGGTTGCCGAGATTGTTCCCTTCCCACCGATAGCGTCTTTTCTCCCTTCCTGAAGATCGATTGTCAGAACGGACGACAGCCGGTCCCCGTACGCAACGCCGAACCCTCCGGTGGAGAAGCTGGTTTCGCGGACGAAATCGAGGTTGATGTAACTGAGCGGACCGCCGCCTGAACCCTGAGTTCCGAAATGGTTGATGTTCGGGATCTCTATGTTATCGACCACGTAGAGATTCTCGGATGGTGCACCCCCCCGCACCACGAGGTCGTTGCGTCCCGGCTCCGCCTGTGCCACACCGGGAAGAACGGAAACCGCGCGTACGACATCCTCGAAGCCACCCGGGAAACGCCGGATCTCCTCATACGACAACTGCTGGTAGCTGACCGGGGCATCGGGGGTCTTCTGAAAATAGCTTGCCCTGACTTCGATCTCATCCACACTGATTGATACTTCATTCAGGCGGGCGGCGACCTCCACCTCATGCCCGCTGGCGACGACGATATCCGGAATGATTGCCGGTGCGTAGCCGACAGCCGACACACGCAGACGGTAGGTGCCGACGCTGATGCCGGAGATAAGGAAGAGGCCATCCGGATCGGCCGCCGCGCCGAGCGTCGTCCCGAGGATGGTCACGGTTGCACCGGGAATCGGTTCAAGGGTCGAACGATCCAGAACGCTCCCGCGGATATGCCCGGTCGGCTGTTGCGCAGTCAGGGTCGCCGGGAGGAGGGCTCCGGCTATCAGCAAAGCAGATAGGAATCGGCTCATGTGGACGCCTGATCCGCCTTCCTGCGCCGGTTCGCGATGAGGTCGGAGAGGACTGTTGCCCTGTGTTCGAAGATTGCTTCGACCTGCCTCCTGATTGCGCAGGCGTGGGCGAAACGTCCCAGGACACCGAATGGAAGAGCGTAGTGCACGGTGTCGGTCATTTCAGTCCCGCCGTCGACCTCACGGAAACTGTGTGTATGCTCCCAGCGCGCGTACGGGCCTTCCAGCTGTGTGTCTGAAAAACTGTGAGGGGGATTGTAACTGCTGATCAGCGTCTTCCAGCGGATCGGGATGCCGAGCCACGAGATGGTATACTCGATCACAGCACCCTCCCTCATGTCGATTGGAAGAGGCGTAATGAAGCGGAACTTCAGCCAGCGCGGCGTAATGCTGCCGAGGTTTTCCGGGGATTCGAAGAACGGAAAAACCTCATCGAGCGGGTACGGAAGGAATTGTGTGCGGTGGAGCGTGTACGTTTTCATTGTCCGGCCTGTTTCTTTTTGAAGTACTCATAGAAGAGAAGTGTTGTCGTCATCGCGCTGAAGCCGAAGAAGAAATCTTCTACCGGCATCGTGAGAATTCTGAGGCCGAGTTGATGTTCTGATGCATACAGAACGATCGGCCGCGCAGTCAGATACCCGTTGACCGGAATCATGAACAAATACATGACACCCAGGGATATCCAGAAGGTCAGTCTTCCTGCAAGGCGGATACCGGAGAGCCGGTCTGCGACCAGGACCACGATCACCGAAATGAGTGCGGAGAATGTGTACTCCATGGTCACGTCCTTCGGCTCAGTCGGTTGACCGCTTCGAACGTGAAGACAGTTACGAAGCCGAGCACGATGAAGAAGAGCCATTCTTCGACGGGCAGACCTGCAAGCGTCGGCCCGAGCACGTACTCCTCGTTGAACCACCAGTGCCCTCTCTTCGCTGCGATGATATCCCAGATGCCAAACAGCATCGTCGAGCAGGCTATAGAACCGACAAGGGCGCGCCAGTTCCGGTACAGCCGCAGTTTTCTGTGAAACGATACCGACAGCGGGACCGAGAGCATCGCAGCAAGGACGAGAAGGTACTCGGTCTTCATCGGTCAGACAACGGTCTCATGTGAAATATCCTGCTGATTTCTGACCTCATCTTTCCGGAAGAAGAGCAGCAGCCCGAACGGCTCTCCTCCATATTTGTGGTGGATAGCGTGTGCCTTCTTCACTTCCAGCAGGAAAGGGATCCGAAGCGAAAGCCATTTGGCTCGTCTGTGGATATAAAGATCGTGTATGATGAAATAGATCATCCCGTATGCCGAGACTCCGATCGCAGCGGCGACCACCTCATCAGCGTCTGCTTCAAACCCCCAGAGCATCAGGCTGATCGCGATCACCGAGAAGATCATGGGGAAGATATCGTTCAGTTCGAAAATCCCCTCGCGCCTCGTGTGGTGACTCCTGTGGAACACCCATCCGATGCCGTGATAGACGTAGCGGTGGGCAAGGTATGACACGAGTTCCATCGTGGCGAAAGAGAAGATACCGATGATGAGCGGGTTCATGATTCGACTCCGTTGTTGAATTACTTCGACCGTCCCACGAGGGATTCAGCAAGGTGCCGCAGCGAATTCCGGTGGGGTGAATCGGGAAGCATATCGAGATTGTCATATGCCCGTTCCGTGTACTGCTCGACGAAGCGCTCAATCTTCTCAGGCGACCTCGAGGCGAATGAATCTCTGCCGTTACGCCCGTCCAGGCCGACTGATTTACCGGTCTGTTCGACGGACCCGACGGCATCCAGGAGGTCATCCTGCGCCTGATAGGCCATACCGATATTGAGCCCAAAGCCGCGGAGGGCCTTGAGCTGAACCTGCTTCGCATTTCCTGCGAGACCTCCGAGCGCAGCCGCTGTTTCGATCAGGCGGGCTGTTTTCTTTTCTACCATCAGGCGGTGCTCCTGATCTCCACCGTCGGAGACGTTGGAAACATCGGCTGCCTGTCCTTCGCATGTCCACACGAAACCGTCCGTGAAACAGGGAAGTACCTGATCGAGCGTGCGTGGGTCTGTTTTCGCAAGCGAACGATAAGCGAGAGCGACAAGAATATCTCCTGCGAGAATGGCCAGTTCGCTGCCGAAGATCCGGTAGACGGTCGATTTCGAACGCCGTACTGCTGCCTTGTCCATGATATCGTCGTGTATAAGAGATGAGGCATGGAGCAGTTCCACTGCGACGGCAGCCTGAACTGCCTGCTCAGCCCGGCCACCGACGGCAGCACAAGCGATCATCGTGAGCATCGGGCGGA
>JAOUDE010000069.1 GCA_029859455.1 Ignavibacteria bacterium
CCCGTACTTCTCGGCCGGCGTGGGAGTGACACTGTACCAGAGGCTCGACTGGCAGGCAAACGGGCTGCCGGACAAAAAACTGAAAACCACATTCGCAATTCCGGTCAATCTCGGCGTCGAGTATTTTATGAATAACCAGCTATCGGTGACAGCGGAGATCGGTTACCGCATTCTCGATGATAAACCGGAAACGGTGGAGAACGGCGGGTTCGACAGCTACGCGACCATCAAAGGCGGTGTGTTTTACTATTTTGGATCGAGTGACGAAGATGACGACGATGGTGACGGCCTCACAAATGGTGAAGAACGAACACATGGCACCGATCGGTTCCAGCCGGACACCGATGGTGATGGCTTGAAGGATGGGGATGAGGTTCACCTCTTCCGCTCGAACCCGCGTGAGCCAGACACAGACAGCGACGGTCTCGATGACCGCGCGGAAGTCTATACCTGGAAAACTGATCCGAGGGTTTCCGATACCGACAAGGACGGAATCAGTGATTTTGAGGAGACAGGACTCGGAACGAACCCTGTCAGTGCCGATACCGATGGTGATGTTCTGCTCGATGGTGAAGAGATCGCTGCCGGGTCTGACCCGTTGCAGATTGATACAGACTTTGACGGACTTTCCGATTACCTTGAACTCCGGACGTACCACACGCATGTGACCATAGCGGACAGTGACCAGGACAGTCTGAGTGACGGAAGGGAAGTCACGGTTTTCGGTACGAACCCGATGAAAGCGGACACCGACAGCGGCGGGGTGATCGACGGACATGAAGTTGGACGGGAGACCGATCCTCTCGACCCGGCGGATGACCTGTTGAGTGAACAGCTCGGAGTGCCGGTCGGTCAGTCGATCGTCATCGAAGGGGTGGTGTTTGCCCCGGGTAGTTCGGTGATTGGCAGAGGGTCTGCAACTGCGCTCGAGAATGCGTTCATAACCGTTGCTCTTCTGGGCCAGACCAGGATCGATATTATCGGACATACGGACAATGTCGGGACCGTTGCCGAAAACGACCGGCTTTCCCTTGAACGGGCTGAAGCGGTTCTCCAGTGGTTTGTGAAACAGGGGATCGATGAGTCACGGCTTCGCGCGATAGGAAAGGGTGGCAGAGAACCGATCGCACCGAACAACACGGAATCGGGACGTGTCCTGAACCGGCGGATCGAAATGCTGATAAGAAACTAGCGCTCTCTCGGCGCCTGCCTCCGTTGTTCAATCGTCCCGAGCAGACCGGTGACAACCTGGTTACCGGGAGCATATCGTGCAATCCGTACCAGCAGAGTGCGCAAGCGTTCCAGTTGTTCCGGCGTCTCCGCGATCTCTGCAAGCGTCCGCGCACTGCTTTCCAGATGGACCTGACTCATCCCCACAATGTTCCGCTCCAGTACCTGTTCCAGCGCTTCCCGTACTCCATCGGTGTCATCCATTCGTGCCAGGATCAGAGAGCGTGTGTAGAACGCCTCGGGATGATCCCGGAGCCGCACCTCCTCCGTGATCGATCGCAATGCGTGATCGAGGCTGTCCAATTCCAGGAACGCGAGCGACTCGAGCAGATTGATTTTCGGGTACGCCGGAAACTCCGACCTGATTGCCTCAGCCATTTCGAGTCCTTTCGCCGGTTCTCCGCTCCGCAGACTGGCGATTGTGAAGTCGAACCGGGCAACATGGTTGGAACGATCGGCCGAAACAGCCTCTCTGAAATACGCCGCCGCCCCGCGGTGATCTCCTTCGCTCACCGCTTGTCGTCCCTGAAACATCAAGGCATCGGATCGGAACCGTGCAGCTGCTCCATGCCAGTAGAAGAACATCCCGATGATCCAGAGCAGGGAAAGGAGGCCGCCGGCGATCCGGGCAGGGAGAACCGGGATGGTCAGCGTCGTGACAGCATCTTTCCGGAAGAACTCCGAAAGCAGGATCCCGGCGAGAGTCCATCCGATCATTCCGATCGGGGCCTGACGGAGAGAGACTCCGGTCATGTTGTCCAGGAATAAGGCGATCAGGCCACCGGAGATCGCGAGCGCTGTGATCCGGGACCAGGTTCCGCCTGCGGTGATCGCTTTCCTGGCGTGAAGAAGCAGGTAGCCGATCAACAGCAGATTCAGAACGAGTCCCGCAAGACCTGTTTCGACCACTGTTTCGAGAAGTTCATTATGGGCATGCGGAACAATATCTTCGCTTCCGCTCACCCAGTAATCAGGCGTGCGGTACCCGGCGACGACAAAGGGGTAACTGCCGGGACCGTGGCCGAGAATTGGAGAATCTGGTACCGAGGCGAGCCCCGCTTCCCAGAAGATCACCCTTCTTGCCACCGAAACGTTCTCACCGGGTCTGCTCAGTTCCAGGAGCCGTCCGCCGACGCCCGGCACAACAAGAACAAGCAGGGTTGTGACCAGCCCTATTCCGAGAAGGATCGCCCCCGCCAGCAGAGGTCTGGACCATCGCAGGATGACAAACATGAAAAGAAGAACTGCACCGGTGACGATGATTCCGGTCCGCGCCTGTGTCAGAAATAGGACAGCAACCATCAGCACAATCAGGGATCCTCCAAGGAACTTCCTGCGGGTATTCTGAGACGCGATCACAGCACCGGTCTGGACCGGGATCATCACCGAAAGGAAGTCGGCGAGGTAGGTGGCATTCCCGAGTGTCGACACGACCCTTCGGGAGCTTCCCAGATCGAATTCGATATCCAGAACGCCTGCATACTGGACGAGGGCAACCAGCGAGACAGCGAACGAGAGCAGGCCGAGCTGGTCGAGAAATCCCCGAATCGACTGCCTGTTCCGGAACAACTGAACGCCGGTCAAAAAGCAAAGGCCGTAGCTGACAACGAGGATCAGCGCCTCTTCCCCATAGCTCCGGAAAGGCGAGAAGAAGAATGAGATGGTGGAAGCCGCGATAATTCCGGCAAGAATCATTCCTGCAGATGACTTCTTCCAGGTGATCTCCCCCGTCCAGAGTTGTTTGACGAGAAACAGGATCGCAATCAGGCTGACGACGGTAAAGAGTATCTCGGATTTGCCGAGAGTGCTGTCAGTGGCTCCGAAACGTACCCAGAGAACGACCACCCAGCAGCCGCATACCATCAACCACTGAAGGGCTCTGTCCGGCGGAGGGGTGCTATTCGATTGTTTGCGAAGAGTCATGAGAGAAAGGGAGATACCCGGGTCATAGTCTTTCATTTCGGGCTGAAAGTCAACCAGTTCGCATCCGCGCAGCATGCTCCGCTTCGTTGACTTTCAAAACGCTCTTCCGTACCTTGATCCTGTGAAAACAGCACTTTTCTCTCCTATCCGTGTTGATTTCCCGGCGCATCATCATCCAGAGGATTGCTCTGTCGACATGAAACAGACTGCTGGAGGTTCCCATGGGGCACGACCTGTCCACCGGAACTGCATGCAGGGCTCCGTCAACTGCGCCGGGCTTCGCTTCGTATGACTCGTTATGGTGTTGATGCGATTATCATTGCGGCGATTCTCGCGATCGCCGGTTCGTGGCTCATATGGACGTTCAGCAGCAATGACTGGATCCGGATCCCTGTCACACTCCTCCTCGGCCTGATCCTCCTTTTTACCCTGAATTTCTTCCGGGATCCCGAAAGGGAAACTCCCGAGGGAGAGAATCTGATTATTTCCCCCGCCGATGGCAAGGTGATCCGGATCCGGACGATCCGCGAGGATGAATTCCTTAAGGAAGAATCTGTCGAAATAAGCATTTTTATGTCTCCTCTAAACGTCCATGTCAACAGGATCCCCATTTCAGGAACTGTCCGCTACTATCGTTATATTCCGGGTGAGTACCTGGTGGCATTTGACGATAAATCCTCCCTCCGGAACGAACGCACGCATATCGGGATCGACAACGGGAGGTTCAAGGTTTTTTTCAAGCAGATTGCAGGATTCGTGGCGAGACGGATTATTGCGGAAGTGGAGGAGGGGCTGACGGTGAAGGCGGGTGAACGGTTCGGGATGATCCGGTTCGGTTCGCGGGTTGACATTTTCGTACCGGCAACAGCCGTCATCAAAGTCAGCGAAGGTGATATGACCACAGCAGGAAGTACGATCGTGGCGGAAGTGCAATGAGGGTCGTGACTCACAACCGCGAGGGAAGTGTATGAGAATTACACGGGCAGTGGTTCCGAGTTTGTTCACAGTGCTGAACATGTTCTGCGGCTTCATGTCGATGATTCATGCGAGCCAGGGTGAGTTCATTTCGGCGGGCTGGCTGATCATACTCGCTGCAGGGTTTGATGCGGTTGACGGCGTGATGGCAAGGATCACGAAGTCATCGTCCGAGTTCGGTGTCGAAATCGACTCCTTGTCCGACATGATCTCGTTCGGCGCGGCACCCGCGTTTCTCGTCTACCAGGTTGAATTGTTCCGGATGGGATCGGCCGGTATTCTGATCAGCTCCCTGTTGATGGTCTTTGCCGGACTACGACTGGCGCGCTTCAATACCCAGCTGGTGGGATTCGACAAAGATCATTTCGTGGGCCTGCCGACCCCGGTGAGCGCCCTGACAGCGGCTTCCTTCGTCCTCAATTTCTGGAGTGAAGTGAACGGGCTCGGAACGGCAGGTTCACTGCTCGCCCCCCTGGTTGTCCTGCTCTCCCTCCTGATGGTCAGCAAGGTTCGGTATGATACTCTTCCGAAGCTTTCGCGGAAGACGATTCAGAAGGAACCGTGGAAGTACATCTTCCTCGCACTGGCAATCGTCGTCGTGTTCTTCAGTGCGGGAGGAGCGATCCTGCCACTGCTCCTCCTTTTCATCTTCCTGGGGATCGTCCGGAGCGGAGCCTCTCTCCTTCGCAGGATGATGAAATCGCGGCAGGAACCGGATGACGATGAGGAAATCGCGTCGGGGCGGATCGAACTGTAATTATTGAAGGAGTATGCTTCAGGTGTTTCTGGCCAAGGTACATGTGACACTCAGGAAATCGATCCTCGATCCACAGGGTAAGGCGGTGGAGCATGCGGTTGCAACGCTCGGCGTCGTCGGCGTTGACGAAGTCCGCATCGGAAAATATATCGAGTTCAGGGTGGACGGGAAGAGCGAACAGGAAGCCCGGGAGGCAGCGGAACAGGTCTGCCGGAAACTTCTGGCCAACCCGGTGATGGAAGATTTCTCTCTCGTGGTCGAACCTCAATGAAAGAAATGACTGATCGGAACATACGATTCGGCGTCGTGGTCTTTCCCGGATCGAACTGTGACCATGATGCGCACCACGCCGCGGGCGCCCTTCTCGGGCAGAGCGCCGAGTTTCTCTGGCACAAGGATCATGACCTGAAGAACTCGGATGTGATTATTCTTCCAGGCGGTTTCTCCTTCGGGGACTACCTGCGGAGCGGCGCGATCGCCCGTTTTTCCCCGATTATGAAGGAAGTGATCAGGTTTGCACAGGATGGAGGTGTGGTGATCGGGATCTGCAACGGCTTCCAGGTCCTGGTTGAGGCAGGGTTGCTTCCCGGCGCGCTGATCCGCAACAGTTCTCTCCGGTTCGTCTGCAGGTTCGTCCATCTCCGTGTTGAAAACGGTGCGACCAGATTGACCAACCGGTGCAAACAGGGGGAGGTGCTGACGATTCCGGTGGCACATGGCGAGGGAAACTACCGGACCGATCCTGAAACACATCGGCGACTCGAGGAGAACGGGCAGATTCTGTTCCGCTACTGTGACAAACAGGGCCGGACAACACCGGAAGCGAATCCGAACGGATCTTTGGACAACATTGCGGGAATCATGAACGAGGAAGGAAATGTCTTCGGTATGATGCCTCACCCCGAACGCGCCTGTGACCCTCTGCTCCGGTATACCGACGGCAGAAAAATATTTGAATCGATTATCAACAGTTTTGTCAGGCCGGCAACCGAGCCGGAACTTGTCTCAATCCATAATGGCGGGAGGTGACGATGGGCAACCTTGGTGCTACCGAGATCATACTGATTGTTCTTGTGATTCTCCTTTTCTTCGGGGCCAGAAAACTGCCCGAGCTTGCACAGGGCCTCGGAAAGGGAATCAAGGAATTCAGAAAAGCGACAAAGGAGATTCAGGATGACATCGAGGGGGAGATCAAGAAGGGTGACAAACCGAAAGAGAAAACCACCGACAAGTAGTTTCCGGCGGGCTCCTCTTCGTTTTCTGATCGTTCCATCTTCATTCTCCGCATAGTCCGGAAATTGTTCCTCAATCCACACGCGTTTCTCTTCAAGAAATCTGGCCGTGAATCCAACATATGAATCGATCCGCCGGTCCATCGAGAGCGGTGAAACATCGTGCGAGACAATCACTGCAGAGATGCTCGGTGCGATTGATGATCGACCCGGGCTGAACGCCTTCCTTGCCGTGTTCCGCGAGAACGCGATAGCGAGAGCACGGGAGGTCGACAGGAAGTTCCGCGACGGCACGGCAGGCCGGCTTGCGGGGATGGTGGTCGCCGTGAAGGATGTTCTCTGTCTGCGCGGTGAGCGCGTCACGTGCGGTTCGAAGATCCTCGAATCGTTTGAGTCTCTGTACGATGCGACCGCCGTGTCGCGGCTGTTGAACGAGGACGTGATCGTGATCGGGAAGACGAATATGGATGAGTTTGCGATGGGGTCCTCCTCCGAGCACTCTGCGTTCGGGCCGGTCCTCAACCCGGTGGACAGCACCCGGGTCCCCGGAGGATCGAGCAGCGGATCGGGAGCCGCCGTTGCCGCCGGGATGGCTCATACGGCGCTCGGCACAGATACCGGCGGCTCGATACGACAGCCGGCTGCGTTCTGCGGCGTGGTCGGCATGAAGCCGACCTACGGGCGGGTCTCCCGTTATGGACTCGTCGCCCTCTCGTCATCCTTCGATCAGATCGGACCGTTTGCGCACTCGACCGCCGACGCGGCCCGGGTCCTGCAGGTGATCGCCGGGAAGGATGATGCCGATTCGACCACCTCGCAGGATCCGGTTCCGGATTACCTCGCGTCCCTGACGAAGGATGTGCGCGGACTGCGTATCGGTATTCCGGAGGAATTCCTGAAGGAGGGGATCTGCGATGATGTGCTTGCCGCATTCCACAGGGCGGTTGATCGTTTGAAAGAGGCGGGCGCGAAGATCAGCAACGTGCGGCTTCCCCATGCCCGCTATCATATCGCAACGTATTATATCCTGATGACCGCCGAAGCCTCATCCAATCTCGCCCGGTTCGACGGAGCGCGCTACGGGTACAGGAGTCCCCGCGCGAAAGACCTGCAGGAGATGTACCTCCTTTCGAGAAGCGAAGGATTCGGTCAGGAAGTCAAGCGCCGCATTATGCTCGGTACGTATGTTCTTTCGGCAGGCTATTACGATGCGTATTACCTGAAGGGGCAACGGGTTCGGCGCCTCATTCAGAGTGACTTTCTCGAGGCGTTCAGGGCGGTCGATGCGCTCCTGATGCCGACAACCCCGACCACCGCATTCCGTTTCGGAGAAAAGGCATCCGATCCGCTGCAGATGTATCTGTCCGATGTGTTCACCGTCTCCGCGAACCTCGCGGGAACGCCGGCGATCAGTGTTCCGGCCGGGAACGACAGCGAAGGTCTTCCGATCGGCATCCAGGTCATGGGAAAGCATTTCGATGAAGCGACGGTTCTGAAGGTGGGCGATTTCCTCGAGGAGGAGGTGACGTGATCGGGACCCTCGGCAATGCTCTCCTCGGTATCATGTTTCTGCTCCTCAGCCTAGCAGGGACATTCCTGATGTTCCGGCTCTGGGGATATCCGTTCGATCATCAAAAACTGAAGACCTCGGCGCCGAAGGGACTCGTCCGGCTGCATCATATTCTCGGCTATGCATACGGGGCCATCTATCTCTATTTGATGATTCAGATGCTGCCGAGGCTCTGGTCGTACGAAATAGAGTTTCCTGCACGAACCGTTGCGCATCTCCTTCTGGGTTTGTCGATCGGCATCCTCCTTGTCGTGAAGATTTCGATCGTCCGTTTCTTCAAATATCTCGAGTCTTCCCTGGTTCCGTTTCTGGGAATCGTGCTCCTGGTCTGCACGTTTCTTCTTGTCAGCCTTTCTGTGCCGTTTGCTCTCAAAGAACTCTATCTGCACCGGTCGACAGTTGGCGGCAACGCATTCAGTGAAGAGAATATCGAGCGCCTGACCGGCCACCTTCCCCGTGCAGGATTCCCGTCGGACGTGGATCTCGCTGAGCTGTCCATGGTGCGTTCCCTGGAAGAGGGACGTGATGTGCTCCTCAGAAAATGCGTGCAGTGTCATGACCTGCGGACCGTTCTGATGCGGCCGAGGACGCCTCAGAACTGGGTGCAGACGGTCAGCCGGATGGCCTCGCGGGCGGTCTTCGATCCGATTTCAGAAGCAGAACAGTGGAGGGTCACTGCCTATCTGATTGCGATCTCACCGGAACTCCAGCGCTCCTTCAGCATGAAGAGAGAACAGGAGGTAGTCGCAGATCAGAGTCTCAGCACAATTCAGTCCGGTCTCCTCGGACATCTCTCTTCTGAGGGGCTCGGAATGGATCTCGATCTTTGTGCCGAGACGTTCGAAGATCTCTGTACCCAATGCCATGGTCTCAGAAATCTTGAAAAGTCTCCTCCCATTGACAAAGAAGAAGTGTTTGAACTGGTTGAACGGATGATAGAGAACGGGCTGGAAGCCTCTGATGATGAGTATCGCCAGGTTATTTTTTATCTTACAGAAACATATATCCATGACTGACAGGATGGTTGACGCACTATGAGTATTCTGGTAAACAGGAAGTCACGAATCGTGGTCCAGGGGATCACCGGCGGCGAGGGAACATTCCACACGATGCAGATGCTCGATTACGGCACCAATGTGGTTGCCGGAGTGACACCGGGCAAGGGGGGATCGGTCTACAAAGGGAATGACCGGGACCATTTTCGGAGAGGTGTCCCGGTGTTCAACACCGTGGAAGAGGCGGTGAAACAGACGAAAGCTGACACATCGGTGATTTTCGTCCCGGCGAAATTCGCTGCGGATGCGATGATGGAAGCCGCCCAGGCAGGGATCTCCGTCATTGTCTGTATTACCGAAGGAGTTCCGGTTCGTGATATGGTCCAGGTGCATGAAGTGATGACCAGGACCGGTGCAAGGCTGATCGGGCCGAATTGTCCGGGGATCATCACCCCGGGTGAATGCAAGATCGGCATCATGCCCGGTTTCATTCACAAGCGGGGATCGGTCGGCGTTGTCTCGAGGAGTGGAACCCTTACGTATGAGGCGGTCTGGCAGTTGACCGAGCGTGGTATCGGCCAGTCCACCTGTATCGGGATCGGGGGCGATCCGATCATCGGCACGCAGTTCATTGATGCGATTCGCTTGTTCAACGAGGATGCCCGGACAAAAGGGATCGTCATGATCGGCGAGATTGGCGGGACCGCCGAAGAAGAAGCGGCTGCGTATGTCAAAAAGCATGTGAAGAAGCCGGTCGTCGGATTTATCGCAGGCCGGACCGCACCTCCCGGCCGGAGGATGGGGCATGCCGGCGCGATCATCGCCGGCGGAAAAGGGACTGCCGCGGAGAAAATGGCGGCGATGAAGAGGGCAGGAATTCTTGTGGTCGAGAGTCCGGCACGCATCGGCGAAACCATGGAGAAAGCGCTGAAGGGAAAGAAGGCGGGTGTCAAGAAGGGCGTATCACGGGTGAAGAAAGGAACGAAGAGTGCGGCGAAAGCAGGACGACGTTCCGGCGTGAAGAAAGGTGCAAGCAGAAAGAAGAAGTAAGAATACGATCCGACTGAACAGACCGGATGGACCGAAGAGACTGAATAAACTGAACCAACTGATAAACTGAAAGAACGCTCCTTATGACCGAACGGACACTTGCAATTCTCAAACCTGACTGCGTCAAGAAAAACGTCGCCGGTCAGGTCATCGCCCGGATTGAAGAGGCCGGGTTCACGATCCTCGGAATGAAGATGATACGGCTCACGAAAGAAACGGCAGGCGGGTTCTACGCCGTGCACCGTGAGAGGCCGTTTTTCGGCGAGCTGGTGGAATTCATGAGCTCCGGCAAATGTGTCCCGATCGCCCTCGAGAAGGAAAACGCGGTGGCCGATTTCCGGAAGCTGATCGGCGCGACCGATCCGAAGGAAGCCGATGCGGGGACGATCCGGAAGGATTTCGCTTCCAGCAAGGGTGAGAATATTGTGCACGGGTCAGATTCCGTAGAGAACGGAAGATCAGAGATCGGATTCTTTTTTTCTGAGCGGGAACTGATCAGCAACCGCTGAGGTCCGAGCCGTATTTAAGGAGGGAATCGGCCCGCAGGTCGATCCCTCCTTTCTATTTTGGAAGGAAGAAGCAGATGGCACTTCGCCCATGGAAGAAACTGTCGGAAGCGGCTGTCTCCCCGAACCCCTGGTGGACGTACCGTCGTGACATCGTGGAACGCCCCGGCGGGAGTC
>JAOUDE010000070.1 GCA_029859455.1 Ignavibacteria bacterium
CCGCGAAGAGGGAGCGACGCAGTCCCCCTTTCTTTCCATCGGCGGCAAGATCAAGGATCGCCGTCAGTTCCCCGGTTGTCCAGAGAGAAAAGGAAAGCAGGTCACGTTTCATGGGTGTGCGGTCCGGCAGGATTGTGGTGGAGTCTGATCGCTTCAGGCAGGCGGAGAGCAAAGACTGACCCGCGGGTCAGAATACGAATTTTTCACAGCCGCGGCATATCCGTTTGCACGGATCTTTTCGGATATCCTCAAGAGGGAGTTCCGCGTTGCAGTGGATACACGTTCCGTAAGCCCCTTCGTCGATCCGGTCAAGCGCGCGCTGCAACTCTTCGATTTCAATATCACTCCTGAAGGCTGTTGCGGCATCGACCGCATGCGCCTCCGGTTCCGCATTGACAAAGGTTGCCCTCGATAAAGAAACTGAATAGTGAGTCCGCAGATGGTCATATAATCTGTTCAGAACGATCCGCTTCAGTGCCGTCTTGGTAACCTGCATGGCGACCCCCCCGCATTGTTGAGATCAACGATGGCCTGAAAGTAAAACTAGGAAAGATTCGACAAAAGTCAACCGCCATGCGAGGCACAACTCCTGTGCCGTTCTTCATTCTACCGGTTCCGACTTCTTCTTCCTGCGCGAAATCAGATGCGTTGCCTGACCGAAGAACGCCTCAGCGCTTTCCATTATGGTTTCGGACAGCGTCGGGTGAGGATGGACCGACTCTGCGAGATCCCGGGCGGTTGCCCCCATTTCGATTGCAACAACACCTTCCCCGATCAACTCCCCCGCGCCCGCTCCGACGATCCCGACGCCGAGTATCCGCTCCGTCGAGGGATCGATAATCAGCTTCGTCAGTCCGTCCGTTCGGTCGAAACTCAACGCACGCCCCGAAGCGCTCCACGGAAATTTGGCCACTTCAACATCGACTCCCCGTTCTTTCGCGTCCACCTCCGTAAGACCGCACCATGCCACCTCCGGATCGGTAAACACGACAGCCGGAATGATGATGTCCTCGAACGCGCTGTCCTCGCCCAGTATGGCATCCACGGCGACACGGGCCTCCCTGGCTGCCTTGTGAGCAAGGAGTACGCCGCCGGTCACATCGCCGATCGCGAAGAGCGACGGCTCGGCCGTTTGCTGCTGACGGTTCACCGTGATGAATCCCCTGTCGTCAAGGGCAGCCGCTGTATTCTCCAGGCCGATATCCTCACAGTTGGGGATACGACCGATCGCGATCAGCACCCGGTCATATAACTCAGAAACGGTCTTTCCTCCGGTTTCGATATCAACGCTGATCTGAGGTCCACTTGTCGACATCTTCCCAACCCTGGCCCCGACCCGGATCTCCTTGAAGGACTGTTCCGCTTTCTTCCGGACCGGACGGACCAGGTCCGGATCGGCGCCCGACAACAGCGCGTCCAGAGCCTCGACGACGACGACATTGCTCCCGAGAGCGGCATAAACCGTCCCGAGTTCCATGCCGATATACCCGCCGCCGACCACCAGCATATCATCCGGTATTTCCTCTATCTCCAGTGCGTCATCGGATGTCATGATGCGGGGGTTCCCGAGATCGAACTGAGACGGAATCGACGGGCGGGAGCCGACGGCAATGATCGCTTTGTCAAACGAGAGGAACTGCTGCCCCGCGGCCGTTTCAACCCGGAGGTTGGACGGATCCTCGAAATATCCCCGTCCGTTGATCACCGTCACCTGGCGCCGGTCTGCCAGGGAACTGACACCCTGCGCAAGCTTATCGATGATCGAGTTCTTCCATGCGCGCATCTTGTCGAGATCGATCCGTGGTTTTCCGTACGTCACACCGCGGTCGGTCGACTCATCAACTTCGTGAATCAATGCGGCTACGTGCAGAAGCGCTTTCGACGGTATGCATCCGCGCAGCAGGCAGACCCCACCCAGGCGGTCATCCTTTTCGACCAGCGTCACTTTCATTCCCCGCTCGGCCGCATAGAACGCTGCCGCGTACCCGCCCGGTCCGCCGCCGACAACCACAAGTTCACTATGCTGTTTCGTCATGATTCCCGTCTCAGTTCTTCTTTGATGGATCGGTCAACCGGATTTCCGACTCCTTGAAGCCTGCCAGCCGTTCGATCAGACCGGTGACAAACCGGGCGGCGTCTGCACCATCGATCACACGGTGATCATAGGACAGGGCCAGCGGAAGCATCAACCGTTTCTCAACACGGGTGGTACGGAAAACCGGCTTCAGACTTCCCCGCCCTATCCCCAGAATTGCCACTTCAGGAGTATTGATGATCGGTGTGAAATGTCCTCCTCCGATACCGCCCTGATTGGAGATCGTAAACGTTCCACCCTGCATTTCATCGAGCGTAACCGATCGCTTTCGGGCGCGTTCAGCAAGATCGACCAGTTCGACCGACAGTTCGAGCAACGACTTCTTGTCCGCATCCCTCAGAACGGGAACCAGGAGGCCGTGTTCCGTATCGACGGCGATACCGAAATGATAGTACGATTTGAAGACCAGCTCGTTCGTCGAGGAATCGAGGCTGGCATTGAAGACGGGATACTCCTTCAGGAGATCGACCAGAGCTTTCAGAATGAACGGCGTCAGGGTAAGATTTGCGTTCTGCTTCTTGTAGTACGGCGAGTGGATTTTCCGCTTCCGCTGGAGATCGGTGATATCCGCTTCGTCGAACTGTGTCACATGGGGGACCTGGGTCCATGACTCCAACATCTTTCTGCTGATCGCCGCACGGATCTGCGACAGTTTCTTCCGTTCGACCGGTCCCCATTTCGAGAAGTCAATCGCCGGTGCGGCCGGCGGTTGTACCGGTCCGGATTGGGAAGCTGTTCCGGCCCGGGCATTCTCCCGGAGGGAAGCGATGTAGCTCCTGAGGTCCGACAGCACGATCCGTCCTCCGCGTTCACTGCCCCGCACGAGATGAAGATCGATGCCAAGGGATCTGGCAAGCTTCCGGAGCGAAGGAGCGGCCGGAGGAGGAATCCCCGACGGGAGCGGAGCGGGGGGAACAGAAGCTTCCTGTCGCACAGGAGGCACATCGTTATCCTGAACCAACTTTCCGGACGGGGCCACACTCACCCGCTCCTTCTGATCCTTCGTCATGGAGGAAGGTTCGTCCCCGCCGTTCTTCAGCACAACAATAGGCTGGCCGACGGAAATCTCATCGCCCTCCTTGACCAGAATTTCCGCAATCGTTCCGGCAGAGGGAGAAGGAATCGAGGCAACCGCTTTCTCGCTTTCCAGCTCGATCAGGGCCTGGCCTGCCGACACGGTTTCGCCGACCTTGACAAGAAGGCCTGAAACGGTGCCGGACGTGGCCCCTTCACCCAGATGGGGGAGTTTTACCTGCATGATGGCACTTCTGTGTATTTATGGGATGACAAGTTCGGGGCAGGCCTTTTCCGGGTCTACTCCGAGATCGTTCATTGCGCGGGCAACAACCGCGGGTTTCACTGTTCCGTTCTGCGAAAGTTTATGGAGTACCGCGATCACCATCGATTCGGCATCGACTTCAAAGAAGCGACGGAGTTCGGCGCGCGTATCACTTCGGCCGAAACCATCGGTCCCGAGAGTCACGAGACCTCCGGGCACCCATGGTGCAATCTGATCCGGTACGATCTTCATGTAATCCGAGGCGGCGACGAAGACGCCTTTTTCCTTCCTGAGAACCTTCTCAAGGTAAGACTCACGCGGTTTCGATTCCGGATGGAGCCGGTTCCAGCGTTCTGCGGCAAGCGCCTCATTCCTCAGCAGTTTGTAACTGGTCGCACTCCAGACATCGGCTCTGATCTTGTATTTTTCTGCGAGAATTGTTTGTGCGCGCAGTGCCTCTCTCATGATCGGCCCGCTCGCAAGCAAATGAGCCTTGACTGCACCGGAGCCCTTTCGGAACTTGTACAGCCCTTTGAGGATCCCTTCTTCCACTCCTTCCGGCATCGGCGGCATCTGATAGTTCTCATTGTAAAGGGTGAGATAATAAAAGACCTCCTCACCCTCTGCGTACATTCGTTTCATCCCATCGGCAATGATGACAGCGACCTCGTAGGCAAACGCCGGGTCGTATGTCCGCAGGTTCGGCACCGTACTCGCGAGAACGTGGCTGTGCCCGTCCCCGTGCTGCAATCCTTCGCCGTTGAGGGTCGTCCGCCCGGCCGTTGCACCAAGCAGAAAACCTTTCGCTTTCATGTCGGCCGCCGCCCAGATCAGATCTCCGATACGCTGGAAGCCGAACATCGAATAGTAAGTATAGAACGGAATCATGTTTGTTCCATGGGTCGAGTACGCGGTCGCCGCCGCAATAAACGACGACATCGCCCCCGCTTCGGTGATTCCTTCTTCCAGGATCTGACCATCCTTCGTTTCGTGGTAATAGAGAAGCGTCTTCCGGTCCACCGGCTCGTACAGCTGACCGCGGTGGGCATAGATTCCGACCTCACGGAAGAGCGGGTCCATTCCGAATGTCCTAGCCTCGTCCGGAATAATCGGGACGATGTGGCTCCCGATCTTCTTGTCCCGGAGCAGTTTTCCAAGGAGACGGACGAACGCCATCGTTGACGAGACCTCGTTCTGATCCGAACCTTTCAGAAACTCTGAGAGTTGTGAGATCGACGGGACTTCCAGGGCCGGAGCGTGTGACGTGCGAACCGGGAGGAAACCTCCGAGCGACTCTCTTTGCTTCAGGAGATACTTTGTCTCGTCGCTTTCCGCAGGCGGACGATAGAACGGAGTGTCCGCGATCTCCTCATCGCTGATCGGGATATCGAACCGCTCACGAAACTCGCGCAGTTCCTTTTCATTCAGCTTCTTCTGCTGGTGCGTGATATTCCGTCCTTCGCCGGCTTCACCCAGTCCATACCCCTTTACGGTCTTCGCAAGGATCACCGTCGGCGAGTCGACATTCTCGACCGCTTTCTTGAAGGCCGCATAGACCTTCTGGGGATCGTGCCCCCCGCGCTTCAGTTTCCGGATCTGGTCATCGGTCAGGTGATTTACAAGGCCCAGGAGCTCAGGATATTTTCCGAAGAAATGTCGCCTCGTGTAGCTTCCGGGTTCGACAGAATATTTCTGATAGTCACCGTCAACCGCCTCTTCCATCCGTTTCAGCAGCAGTCCTGACTTGTCGCTTCTCAACAGCGAGTCCCAGTCACCCCCCCAGATCACCTTGATCACGTTCCAGCCGGCACCGCGGAACGCCGCTTCCAGCTCCTGAATAATTTTTCCGTTCCCCCGCACCGGCCCGTCGAGCCGCTGCAGGTTGCAATTGACAACCCAGATCAGGTTGTCGAGATGTTCGCGCGACGCAAGCGTAAGGGCGCCAAGCGTCTCGGGTTCGTCCGACTCGCCGTCACCCACGAAACACCAGACACGCGGTTCTTCCCCCTTGATGAATCCCCGCGCGCGGAGGTACCGGTTGAACCGGGCCTGGTAGATCGACATGATCGGAGAGAGACCCATCGAAACAGACGGGAACTGCCAGAATTCCGGCATAAGGAACGGATGAGGATAGGAGCTCAGACCCTCGGGCGAAAGGTCTCTGCGAAACGCGTGGAGAGCGGACGGATCCAGCCGGCGCTCCAGATATGCCCGGGCGTAGATTCCGGGTGATGCATGTCCCTGAAAGTAGACCTGGTCGGCGGGGCGGTCACCCTCGCCTCCGCGGAAGAAATGGTTGAAGCCGACCTCGAAGAGAGTAGCGCTCGAAGCAAATGTTGAAATATGCCCGCCGAGTCCCTCATGGACCCGGTTCGCCTTGACCACCATCGCCATGGCGTTCCATCGAACGAGGCTCTTGATCCTGCGTTCGAGATCCCTGTTTCCAGGGTACGGGGGTTCCTCTTCCGGCGGAATGGTATTCAAATACGGGGTGGTCACAAAGCGGGGAACATTCAGGCCTGCCTGGCGCAGACGGGAAGTCAGCCTGTCAAACAGGAGCGGTAGACTATCGGCAGCTTTCTCGAGGACGGATTCGAGGAGGAGTTCCACGGAATCAATCCATTTGTCATGTCTGGCCATCGGTTGTTGCGTTACACCCTGTTGTTGGCTATGTTCCGTTTCCACATTTGCCACAGTATGCCACCTGCTTTATCCAATGAACGAATCGCTCATAATGTACGTTTTTTGAGAATTCGTATCAAATGAGGCACCTGAATGCCGCACCAGGGGATGCGTTTCCTCGACATCACGTATTCAACACCGGAAGAGAACCTCGCATGCGATGAGGTGCTTCTTGACCTGGCCGAAGAAGGGTTGGGCGGAGAGATCCTACGGTTCTGGGAGTCAGACACCTGTTTCGTCGTCGTCGGCAGCTCGAATCTGGTCTCCCGGGAAGTCAATACCGATGCGTGTGCCGTCGACGCCGTCCCGATCCTCCGGCGAAGGAGCGGAGGTGGCACGGTGCTTCAGGGACCGGGCTGCCTGAACTATTCGCTGGTCCTCCGCATGTCCGGCGATCTGGCCACCATCAGCGGAACCAATGCAACAATCCTTGGCCGGCATTGCGTTGCTTTGCAGCCGCTGGTCAATGGCAGGATCAGCGCGAAGGGATCCTCCGACCTCACGGTGGAACAGATGAAGTTCTCAGGAAATGCTCAGAGAAGACGCCTGCGTTATCTCCTGTTCCATGGTACGATTCTTTACCGGTTCGACATCGGGAAGATCGCTCGCTATCTTCTGTTCCCGAGCAAACAGCCCGACTACCGCGGGAACCGTGACCATCAGGCCTTTCTGGCAAATCTTTCTCTTTCATCAGAGCAGGTGAAGAGCGCTCTCCGGGACATCTGGCAGGCGCGTGAAGAAGGCGATCTTCCATCGGGGAGGAGGATTGGTTCCCTTGTGAACGCCCGGTACGGTCGGAAGGAATGGAATTTCAGACTATGAGGGAATCCCGGTCAAATCGCTTCGACACTTTCGGCGACCAGCCACCCGACCTTCCCATCGGCCAGCCTCACCTTGACCCACTCTCCGATATTATCGGTGATCTGTACTTTCGTCCCCCGGTGTAGTATGAAGGCATCGGTGTCGCGCGCGTCGGGAGAGTTTTTCACCGCAACGATTTCCGTCATGATGATGGCGAAATCGGTTCGCGTAAGATCCGAATACCGGCCTATCCCGATGAGGAGAAGAAGCAGGAAGACCACCGTTCCCCCGATCGCACTCAGGAACGCTGTTCTCCGAAGTGTGAACGAACCCGCGAGAACGATCGCAGCAAGAGCCATGAACACAAAAACGTAGGCTCCCCAGGCGGTCCAGAGAATCCCTGCCGGGGAAAACCATCCCTTCATCCCATCCCAGATATCCCACAGGAACAGCCGGGGGACGGTCTCAATCTTGTCCACCGTCATCAATCCCGTCAGGCCGAGGTTATAAAGAAGGTCCTCGTCGTCCGGCCGCAGGCGCAGTCCGCGTTCATACGAGAGGATCGCTTTCCCCATATGCCCCAGCCGGACATAGGTATTTCCGAGGTTCAGGTAAAGCGCTGCACTCTCATCCCCGTTCGCCACGATCGATTCATACTGGTCCCTCGCCTCCTCGTACCTGCCTTCCTGGTAGAGCGCGTTGGCCGATTCGAACACCTGTTCGGGATCCTGCGCCAGCGCGGCTCCGGACAATGAGAGAAGCAGGATGACAGGGATCAGGGTTCTCATCGGCCGCGCAACTGTTGTTCGATTTCGACAATGATCCGGCCCGCCTCATCAAATGCCCTTTGCATGTCCGATTCGCCGGCCCCGGCGGGTGCAAACCTGGCACGTTCACATATCTCAAGTATTTCACGCAGTGCAGTGATGATCTCCTCATCGACGTTTCGGCCGGAGAGCCGTGACACAACGGCATCAATCGACATCTCCGCCCGGTCAAGGGCAAGTTTGTCGCCAAGATAGCTCCAGACTGCACGGGCCACTTCGGCAAAGAACGGCACATAATTGTCCGCATTGCCAAGCATCTGCCTGGCCTTTTTCAACCGCTGCCTGGCAACGCCGATCGCCCGCCGGTTCCGGTAGCCGGCCCTGTCCCTTCGCTCGGCACTCTTCCTCCGGACGACCAGCAACAGACCTGCAAAACCTGCCGCAGGGAGGAACGCCATGATGCCCAGAACAATGGGGTTGATGAAACGCGATCCGACCGGAACGAGATCTGCCTGCGTCCGGATAAACCGGATATCCTGACTCAAGACCTGTACCCCTTCACGAACCGGTCCTGACAGCGACGGGCCTGATCCGCCGGATGTCCCCGGCTGAACGTCGAGCTGAATCGGTGAAGATGTCAGCGTCTCGTACTTCTTCTTCCGGAGGTCGTAGTATGAGAAGCGAACCGGCTTGATCGTCTTCTTCCCGGGATACCGCGGGATCACCAGGTATTCGAACACCTTCGATCCGGTTACAGCCTCCCCCCTGTTCGAAATGCGGTCAATGACCTTCGGGGAGAACTGTTCGAAATCGGTCGGTAGTTCCAGCACGGGCGATTCCAGCAGCTTGATGTTGCCTGTCCCTGAAACCGTGATCGTCAGGGTCACCGGTTCATTCGCACGTACCGTGTGATTATCAACAGCGGTTGTCATCGTGAACTGACCGACGGCGCCTTTGAAACCATCAGGAGCGCCGCCAGGAAGCGGGGCTACGTTGATTTTGACCGCCCCGCTCTTCAGTACATGCTCGTAGCTCCTGCCGAATGGATCCCTGAAAAAGCTGTCGAACGGATCGAGCCGTTTGTTCTGCAGCCGGACGATCGCCTTGATCTCCATCGGACTGATTTCGAGGGTGCCGGATTGTGTGGGGAAGAGCGCGACGCGCCGAACCACGCCAACCTGATACTGCTTTCCATTGATCGTCTCGGTCGTCAGGGGGACGTTCTTCGGAGCCTCGACCTCTTCGCTCCAGAATCCGGTCAGCGCCGGGAGTTTCTCAGGAGCGTAGTTCTGAACAGCGACCCGCGTGTAGAGGGTATAGGTGAGGTTGATCTGCTCACCCTGAACGACCTTCGTTCGGTCAACCGTCGCCCTGAGGAACAGATCCTCCTCGGAGACGCCGGACGGGGTCCGTCCTCCGGTCGCCCCGGCCTGCGGTGAAGATGTCAGTTTTCCCTGCACCGCCTGCAACGTGATCGGCCTTGATGAGTACTTCGTCCCGTCCACGTCGATTGTCGCAGGACCGATCACAAAACTGCCCGAATCCTTCGGCTGGAGAACGTAGCCATAGGAAATGGATGAGGAAACGCTCCCGTTGATGATCTGCATGCTGGAGGATTGATTCGGGCCCGAGAGCACATAGAAATTCGACAAATCCGGCAGCGCCAGGTTCTTGCCTCCCCCCATTCCGGCATTACTGAGTATGAATGTGAGCTGGAGCCGGTCTCCGGTTCCGATTGTCGTCCTGTCGACGGAGGCTTCAAACGTGACGTCCTGAGCACTCAGTGTGAGCGCCCGCACCAGAAAGAAGCCGAGAGTCATCCATTTCATCATTACCAGTCCCTCTCCGACCGCGATCCCTGCTGTGGTTTGGCGCGCAGCTTCTTCTGGACTTCCTTTTCGGCATCCTTCAGCACCTGGAGAATCCGCTCGGCATCCGCTTTCGACATCTGAGGGGGTTGATTCTCTCCGTCTCTTTCCGGCTGAGGCTTCCCGTCATTCTGGTTGTCCTGCGGGGGCGTGTTCTTATTCTGGTCCTGCTTGTTCTGGTCACCCTTGTCCTTCTGCTGGTCCTTCCTGTCGTCCTTCTGCTTATCCTTCTGATCCTTCTGATCCTGCCCGCCATCCTTTTGGTCCTGCTGTTGCTGCTGCCGCTTCATCAGGGCATACGAGAGGTTGTATTTGGCATCGAGATCCCCGGGGTTTTGTTTCAACGCCTCACGGTATGATGTGATCGCGCCATCGTATTGCTTCGCCTCGAGAAGCGAGTTCCCCCGGTTGTACATTGCCTTGCTCAGGGTTTCTGTATCCATGCTCCTCGCTGCTGCCGTTTCGAACTCGGTCACCGACTGATCAAACTTTCCCTGCTTATGAAGGGAATTGCCAAGATTGAAGCGGCCCGGCAGAGACTCTTCATTCTCCTTCAGGGCCTTCCTGTACTGTATCTCCGCTGCATCAAACTTCTTCTCCTCGTAGAGATCGTTGCCGCGGTTCACCAGAGAACGCTCAGACTGCGCGTATGACCCGATCGACATGACTATAATCATTCCAGTCACCAGAATCGTCCTCATACCGACACCCTCCCTTCTTTCTTTTGCAACAGATCCCACCGTTCGATGAATCTGAGCCGCTTCTCCGATATGATGAACTCCACCAAAAGGAAGAGCAGGGCAATCGCAAGAAGAATCTGAAACCGGTCCTCATAGTCGGTGAATCTGGTCGTATCGAACTCCTGTTTGTCGAGCGCGTTGATGTCCTCATAGATCTCATCGAGCTCATCCTG
>JAOUDE010000071.1 GCA_029859455.1 Ignavibacteria bacterium
GCCCTCTGCCTCCTGTTCGGTCCCACACCGCAGTGTTATCTCCTCTCCCGGTTTCAGATCAACCGGATGTGCGAGGGTGCCGATACGAATCTTCGGGCCCTGGAGATCGAGCAGAATACCGATCTCCTGACCCTCCTTTCCCGCCGCCTGTCGGATCTTCCCGATCATTGTACGGTGATCCTCATGGTTTCCGTGCGAGCAGTTCAGGCGCGCGACATCCATCCCCGCCCTGATGAGGTCGCCGATCAGAGCCGGGCTTTCCGTCGCAGGTCCGAGCGTACAGATGATTTTTGTCCGACCGAAGTCAGGCATCACGGCCTCGTTCCTGTGCGCGATTGCACGTTCATTTGTCCTCCACCCGGTAAAGTGTCAGCGTTCCCTGCCCTCCCTGCCCATCATTCGCAAGAATCATCGTATTGTCCGCTGTGAACGCGATTCCTTCCGGCTGCCGGTTCGCTTTTCCGGATATCTTCTGCTGATCCAGGATCTTCCCGTTTCTGTCGGTTTCGATCATCAGCTGGCCGTCGGCCGAGATAATGAACAGAGTCCCTGCCGCGGGATGGAAAGCGAGGCCTGAGGGATTGAATTCTCCCTTCTTCGCCTTCCTCTCGACTTCCTTCAGGGGGATCAGAAACCGCGGCACCTGTTCGAGCACTCGTTTCTTCAGATCGAATGCATAGATCGCCTTGAATCCCTTGTTTCCCTTGCCGGAGTACTTCCTGCAGGCCAGGAGCAGACAGTCGGTCGCCGGATCATACTCGAGACCTTCGACATCATATTTCTCTGAGAGAAACGTTCGGTAGAGCCTGAAATCAGCATATTTTCTGTCGCCCTTTTCCGCAAACTCAAACAATTCACCGCTGCTGTTCACCATGAACAGCGTATCTTCCCTGACGGCGATCCCTTCAAAGTCCTCTTCCATGAATCCACTGCCGACAGTGAACCGTTTGATGGTCTCTCCGGACCGGTAATCGATCTCATACACGATCGGTGATTCATCGTCGTGGCAGAAGAGGCGCCCGTCCCCGGTCATCGCAAGTCCCGATACCTCACTCAGTTTCGACGGTAGTTTGATCGTCGGAGGATCTTTCACCCCGAGGTCATAGCGTGCGAGCCACGATTCCTGCGCGACGGTATCCGAGGGGCTGTGTTGCCCGATCCGGGAGGAATCACTTTGTGCATTTCCGTACCAGAGCGGGACACACTGGAGCACCAGACCAAGCAGGCCGACTGCCGGCAATCTGACAACACTCATCGAGCGACCCTTGTCAACACCCTGGGCGGCAGCATCCATTCGAGAACGGCACTGCGTCCGTACACCAGCTGTGAAACACTCAGTCTGCACAGTCCGCCTTTCTTCATCGTGACGTGCATATCCGGCTTCCCGGAGAGCAGAACCGCGATCAGTTCGCTCAACGAAGGTTCATGGCCGCAGATCATCACACTTCCCCTCGCGCTATGGTTGTCCATGATCTCCCGGATCAGGTCTTCCTGATCGCCTCCGACCGCAAGGTGAGGGGTGAGAACAAGATCGCTCTTCAGTTTCAGGACCCGGTGCACGATTTCTGCTGTTTGCAACGCCCGGGGGAACGGGCTTGTGAGCAGCACATCAATATCGACGCCAAGCCGTTTCATCCCGCGTGCGATCCGCTCCATTTTCCGTGCTCCCCGCGGCGTGAGTGGGCGATCGCTGTCGCGCTCATAGCCCTCCGTGCCGTGTGGAACCGCGATCGCATGACGAAGAACATACAGGTCCATCAGCAACTCCCTGTTTCCCGAGACAACAATAACCGATGCCTCTCCGGCTTAATCACTGACAACCACTTTCGTACTGAAGATCTCCGTAAACAGGTCTGATTTTTTTGCCAGAGACCATCGTTCGAGAAGAAGATCTCCCTCTCCCTTAAGAGTGAGCGTCAGTTTCGGTTTTCTGAGCTGAACATCGAAGTCAGTTACCCGTGCAGAATGTTCGTTGTCCATGGCATCGGCAAGCCGGAGCAGGCCGGCCAGCTTTGAGACCACGACACGGTCTTTCGGGGATAGAACCCGGTACTGTTCATGCTGAGGCTTCGGGAACGACTTTCGATGATAACGCGCAACATTGGCCACGACTGCCATCTGTTCCGGGGTCAGCCCGATGATTGGTGTTGCATTCAGAAGATAGAGCGTGTGCTTGTGGTGCGCCGTCATGTTGATGAAATGACCGATATCATGCAACAACGCAGCGACCTCCAGCAGAAGACGGTATTCCAGGGTCAGGCGGTGAATCGGCCTCGTCTCATCGAACAGTTTTGCGGCGTGTTTTGCAGTCGTCACTCCGTGCTGCTCATCAAACATGTACTTTCTGCCGATCTGGAGCGCGGAAGCCATCACCTGATCGCGGTGGGCAGCTTTCTTTTCTCCGTAGAGCTCCTGGATCATGTCGATCAGGAGACCGTCCTTCAGGCCGACACCAGGAATCTGCATCTCCGAGACCTGCGCGACCTTCAGAATCTTCTGAACAACAATCGATGCCGGTACGATCACATCGGCACGATCAGGCCGAAGGAGCAGTTCCTGGATTCGCTGCTCATAGGTCATTCCCTGCAGTTTCTTCACGAGTGTATCCAGTTCATCGGCAAGAAGCAGTGCATTGCTTTCCTTTCCGAGAACATCCCGTCGGAGATCGCCGAGAGATTCTATATTCCCTCCCGTACCGATGCAGACGTCGATCGTACGGGACCCGATCTCTTTCTGAATCCGTTTTTGCGCGGCATCCGCATATTCCCGGACGAGCTGATTGAACTTCTTGGTCCCGTGCCGTTTCTCTTCGAGCACCTGGAGAAGCCGGACAGCCCCCATACGGAAGCTCTCGGTCGTCATGATCTGTCCGTCCGAGGTCAGCGTGATCTCGGCACTTCCGCCGCCGATATCTATCAGCATTCCCAGCTTCCCCTTCAGCGGAATTCTGGCCGCTACCGCAAGATGGATCAGCCTGGCTTCCTCCTCGGGTCCAATCACCGAGAGTTCGATTCCCGAGGCCTGCGCGACCCGGTCCACGAAGATGTCGCTGTTCGAAGCCTCCCGTGCGGCGCTGGTGGCAACCGCTCTGGTCCATTTCACCGCATGCTGATCGATCAGCTCCTTGAACCGGCGGAATGCTTCCTCTGCCCGCTCGATCGTTTCATCGGGAATCTGACCGCCGGCGAAGACCTCCTGCCCGAGGCGAACCGGCTCTCTGACGGACTCCTTGATGGTCTGTTTTCGATCCGCGTCGATTTCACCGATGATCAGCCGGAACCCGTTGGACCCGACGTCGATCGCGGCAAGTGTAGGCATCAGAATGAATGGCAAGATGTTGTGAGGAAACAGCGTTCGGACTGGCGCAATATACGGACACCATCCGAGGATATCAAAGAGGTGTTCTCGTCATCCTGCAAGGGTCACCTTCCTCATTCGGTTTCCGCGGACCCCTCGAGAAGCTGGAACGCCTTTTCGATGTGCGCGTGACTTCCGACAAGGACAAGGGAATCGCCCGGCTGGATGATTGAATCGGGAGCAGGGTTCGTGTTCGGCTCTTCCCCCCGAACGACGGCAATCACCGTGACGCCGGTTCTGTTCCTGAGGTCGAGCTGTCGGATGCTTGCCCCGCATGAGGGACTCCCCTCCTGCACGAGGAATACCTCGGTCGTCCCGGCCGTCAGCCACTGCATCAGCTTCTCCGATACAACCGGAACACTCGTCTTGGATCGAAGCACCTCATAGCGTTCACCGCGGAGAAGTTTTTCCTGCGCGTTGATCACATTGCGTGCAACGCGATAGTGCTCCAGCACGCGAACGAAGATCTCGATCGAGGCTTCCAGCTCCTCCGGGACCACCTGATCCGCACCGACCCTGTGCAATTCCTCTATGTCGGCAACCCTGTCGGTCCTTACGATCACATCGGTGTCGTCGTTCATTTGTTTCACGAGACGGATCCCCCGTTGAACGGCAACCGGATCGGTTATCATGAACACGACAATACCGGCAGTACCGGCATGACATTTCTCCATGATCTCAAGTCGGGTGCAATCACCGTAGATGATCCGCTCTCCTGCCTGCGTGGCGCGCCGCACAATCTCCCCGCTGATCTCGACGATGACATATGGAATCCCGGTTTCCTTCAGCACCCGGGCCAGATAGGTTCCGCCGAGTCCGTAGCCCACAACCACAACATGGTCCGAGAGAGGCCGGGCAGGTTCCGGCGGTACCGATTTTCTGCCGATACCCCCGGGCAACCACCCCCCGATCACCAGATCAAGTCGTGGAGCTATATTGATCAACAGGGGAGTCGCCATCATTGTAAAGATCGAAGCGGAAAGAAAGGTCTGATACAGGCTCTCCTCCAGCAGACCAAACCGCTCGCCGACTTTGAAGAGCACAAAGGAGAATTCTCCCACCTGTGCCAGAGAAACCCCGGTGATGATCGCGACCCTCAGCGGGTATTTCATGAACAGAACGACACCGGCGACAACGGCTGATTTCAAAACAAGAATCAGGATGCTTGCCAGCAGAATAAGCGGCAGGTTTCCAGCTACATAAGAGATATTCAACAACATACCGATCGAAATGAAAAAGAGACTGCTGAATACGTCGCGGAACGGAGAGACTTCGGCAACCACCTGGTGGCTGTACTCCGACTCGGAAATGAGAATCCCTGCGAGGAAGGAGCCGAGCGCAAGGGAAAAGCCGAAGCTCTCGGTCAGGAGCGCCAGCCCGAGACAGATGGCAAGCGAACCCAGGATAAACAGTTCCCGGATCTGTTGTCGGACAATGGCATACAACAGGCGGGGCATCACGAACCGAGCTGTTACAAACACGGCAACGATGATCAGAATGACACCCACAAGCCTCAGAAGGACTGAACCCGCCGGTGCAGACTCGTCCGCGGCAAGGACTGGAAGGAGCATGATCATCACCACCGCAAGGATGTCCTGGAAGAGGAGCATACCGATCACGAGCTTTCCCTGCTCGGAATCGATCTCTCTCCTCTGCGTGAACAGCTTCAGGACGATCGCCGTACTGCTCAGAGTGAGGAGGAGGCCCAGGTAGAGAGACTGCGACACCGCGGAACCGAGTATGAACGCCGTCCCGCCGCCGATCAGGATCGTCAACGTCGATTGCAGGGAGCCTCCCATGAACAACGGACGTCCGATCTTCCGCAGACGATCAAGAGAAAACTCGAGACCGATCGCAAAGAGGAGCATCGCCACTCCGATCTCGGCGAAAATCTCAACGATCTCTTGTTGACGGACAAACGAGAAGCCGAAAGGCCCGATCAGAATTCCGGTCAGAAGGAAGCCGACCACGGGGGGGATGCGGATCTGTGTGCATACGGTAATCACGACGACCGAAGCCGCGATGATAATCACAAAATCTTTCAGAAAGGGGATCTCAGGCATCGGTCTTTCTATGCTCCATTCTCGTTGGTTTCCGCTCCCGGGACATTGCGGACCAGAATCTGGTCGATATCCTTGCGGGCGATGTCCGGTACATTCGCACTCGCGGCAGGATAGCCGACAGGAATGAGCAGGTATGGAACTTCATTCGACGGGCGTTTGAGAATCTTCTGGAGAAAGTTCATCGGACTCGGTGTGTGGGTCAGCGAGACCAGCCCCGCCTGATGAATGGCGGCCAGCAGAAACCCGCACGCGATTCCGACCGATTCCTCGGTATAATAGTTCTTCTTCCGCACTCCATCCTCAATGCGGAAGCGTTCCTTAAAAACGACAATGAGACACGGGGCAACCTCCAGAAACTCCTTGTGCCAGTCGGTCCCCAGTTCGGCGAGATCCTCGAGCCACGATTGCGGCATCCGGTGCTCGTAGCTCTCCTTCTCTTCCTTCTCAGCTGCGACTCTGATCTGACGCTTGATCGCGGGATCATCAACAATGACGAATTTCCATGGCTGTTTGTTCGCGCCGGACGGCGCAGTTCCGGCGGTCCGGATCAGCTCCTCGAGGAGGGCCCGGGGAACAGGCCTGGGTGAGTAGTCCCTCACAGTCCTCCGGCGCTCACACATCTCACGAAAGGCCCGCGCCCGCTCAAGCATTTCCTCCGGCGAATGCTCCTGAAACAAAAGGGGCTTCATCGGAGGTGGTTTTCTATTCGGCATCCTGCCTCATGTTCTGGAATTCCTGTCCGGATTCATCAATGCATAATGGGCAGCACCAAACAACGCCGCCTTGTCATTCAGAATCACTGCGACCGGGATCTGCGTCAGGAGGTCCCTGTAGCGTCCCTTCTCCATACATGCCTCGAGGAACCGGGGCGTTTGGAGTTCCGCGGCGATTCTGGGCGCGATCCCTCCACCGATGTACATTCCTCCGGTAGCAAGGACCTTGAGCGCAAGATTTCCGGTTTCTGCCCCGTACACCGATACGAACTCATCGAGCGACTCACGGCAGACATGATCGGTTCCCGCCAGGGCGGCTTCAACGATCGCTGCCGACGGGTCACCGGCTGCAAACGCCTCAGTCAGCCAGGGAGGTTCCGGATTCCCGGATCTCGTCCGGAAGAAGCGATAGAGATTTCGAAGACCCGGGCCCGACACAAGACGCTCATAACTGACACGCCCGAATTCCGCGCCAAGAAAACGAAGCAGCTCGATCTCCATCTCATTTCTTGGGCCAAAGTCGGTGTGCCCGCCCTCCGAGGCGAGCGCCCGGTACTCGGTGCCGGTCCAAACAAGCGCCCCCTCACCAAGGCCGGTCCCTGCGGCAATGACGCCGATCGTTCCATGTTCCCGCGGAGCACCTTTGTTCAGGAATCTGATATCCTCCGGTTTCATCCGGAGTACTCCATACGCCGTTGCCTGGAGGTCGTTGATCAGACCAACGGACGGAATTCCAAGTTGCTTCGCAACAACAGCGGAATCGATTGTCCAGCGAAGGTTTGTGGTCCGGACCACGCCGTTGACGACAGGTCCCGGCACCCCGAAGGATGCGGCCGTGACACGATGAGGCAAGGAGCCGACAAAGGCGGCGATCACTTCTTCGAACGAGGAGAAATCCCGGGTCCGGTAAGTCTCCGATCCCCTTATTTCGAGGGTTCGGACAGAGGGTTCTACGAATGCCAGGTTGATCTTGGTACCGCCGACATCTCCGGCAAGAATCATTTCACTCCTTTCAGCAATGATGCCGCGTCCGTGTCCACCAGCCATGAGAGTGAACGGGGTGAGACGCGCCGGGCAGGCAGGTCCGGCCCGCCGTCTGTCAGCACCGTTCTCAGGATTGCCGCCTTCGTTCTGCCCGAGACGAGCGCAAGGACCTCCCGGGCATTATTGATCACCGGGAGGGTCAGTGAGATTCTTTCGCTCTTGCCTATCCGTGAAACAACGACGATTCGTTCCTTCTCCTCGAGCGCCGGGGTTCCCGGGAACAATGATGCAACATGACCGTCCTCTCCCAGACCGAGAAGGAGAACGTCAAACTCCGGGATCCTGCCGTCATCTATCCGGAAATGTGTGAAGATATTCCTCTCATATTCCGACAGGGCTGCTGCCGACGGCAGTTCGCCCGGGATACGATGGATGTTCGATTCAGGGATTTCAATCTCTGAGAGCAACGACCTCCTCGCCATACCATAGTTGCTCGCAGGGTCTTCCGGACTGACCAGTCTTTCGTCTCCCCAGAACAGATGGACATTGGACCAATCCAGTCCCGCCTTGCGCGCGGTCTCCGGCAGCGCTTTGTAAGCGAGGCGCGGTGTCATTCCCCCTGAGAGAACACAGGATACAGAGCCTCTTGACCGCAATCTGCGGGTCAGTCCTGAGACAATACGGTTCGCCGCGGCCAGACCGAGCGATTCGGAGTCAGAAAAAACAGATACCTGATCGTTCATTTCCACCCGGTGACGGTGTGCAGGACGTTCAGATAGCCGGGGTACTGTTCATATGTCGTCAGCAGCGTCGACATCCTCTGTTCCTCATCCACATCACGAATCGGATAGATATCCTCCGAAACGACCTTTCCGTCAGAAGATTGTGTTACCACCGGACACTTTCCCCCGTTGCTCATTGCCAGCAGATACGATACGCCATCGCGAAAAGTAAATCTTATCGAGCACAGTCCCGAGATTGCCATCTGCTCTCCCGATTCGCTGAACGTTATGCCGGGGAGGGGATATTCCGGACCTGGCAAACGGTTCAGGGAGTGTGATATCCAACCACCGAACAACATCGCACTGCTTTCTCCGGAGACTCCCTTGTCGGACCCGGCCCAAGTGACCTCAACAGTTGACAAGTCGGTCAGCTTGTTCAGGAGTTCAGGCTTTTCGAACAGCAGCGATGTCAGACGCCTCCAGAATTCTGTCCGCTCCCAGGCCAGGTCACGAAACTGCACACGATGGTTGTGCTTCAACAGCTGCATGGCCAGAGTGAAGTCCCTGTCACCGGCCGAATCCAGGATCACCAGATCACTCATGGCAGAGATCTGCCGGAATTCCGGGAACGGGAAGGACCGGTCGACCCAGACCACCACAGGCACATCCGGAACGAGGAGTGAGGAGACGATACTTGGAATACGCCCCGCGGCACCGGGAGGAGCAATAAGAGTGATCTGCTCCGAACAAACCTGCTTTTCACCCGGCAGTGGGATCGAGCATCGGGCCGACACTGTTGTTTCGAGATCCGGTGCTGCACGATCAAGCACTACCAGGAACGCCCGGGCAGGATGATCGCCGGTCAATCCGATGAGCATGTGCTCCACCGATCCCCGGTCGGCATCTTCGCCCACGACCGCCACCAGATTCATCGAGCAGGCCCGAATCACGGGCGCAGCCTCCGTGTCCGTTCCGAAATCGCTCCACAGGGCGGTCAGTTCCTGTTCGATTGATTCTATTCCGACAGATTTGTCCATGACAGGGATGGTGTGCGGTTCTTGTAGTATTTCGTGGACAGTGCAATGAACAACTATCCACCGTTCGGTGTTGCATCAATATAGGGAAGCAGTGTCAAAATTGCTTCATTGATCCGGATTTCTGACCAAAACGCCTCCTGTGGGGGGCCGGCATCATGGCACAGTTCTTATTGGTACCTGTCAGAAGACCTATGGCCTTACGTTTCGAAACAATCCTGTCCGGTGCGGACGACCACGAGAAACGCCAGTTCCTTCTCCTTCATGGGTTGAAGGAATATTCCAGGGAGTTCTCCCAGAATCGCCTCTACCCGTTCCTCTCTGAACTGACAGAGCTGTACAGAACCCTCACAGTTCTTCATGAGAAACAGGATGAGTTGAGAGAGCATTTTCCGAGAGAGCTGAAAGAGGTTGACCTCGAGCGAATGGAGCTGGTGTACGATCAAACTGAAGACCACTCACAAAATATCGGAGAGATGGTACAGTTGATCGAGTGGGCACTTCCCCTGGTACGCAACGTGATGGAAGAAGGAATGGAAATCTTCAATTTCGTTGAGGATCACATCACGATTGCGGAGGTCGGGATTACACCGATCTACCGCGACGAAGGATACTGGTTCGTTCCCGATGCCCGGGCCCACATGCTGCACCTGCTCCGGTACGAGGTTTCCCTCTTCACGTCTGCGAATGAGCGCTACCGCACACTGAAGACACGGCTGCTCGATTCCGTGGGTCGTGACAGTCCGGACAATACACCGGAGTCGATTAAATGGAAGCTGATTCGTCAGTACCATGATCTTCCGAACCCGGCGACTTTTTCATGTGAGACAGAGCTGGATTTTCCGTATGGTGAGACAATGCTCCCGGTCGCAAAGCGAAAGCTGATGGCACATCTCTTCGCCTGACTTCACACTGCCTCCGCAGCACGCTCATTCTCAAATTATTCACTGGAAAAACCGTCCGTACCCCTTGAACATCCCTGTCCATTGCCCCGTCTGCAGAGAACTTACCGATTCACTGATCAAGACGTTCCGGGACCGTTCCGGGCTCGCTGTCAGGGCTCTGATCACGGAGGATGACAGTTCGTGGAGACCGGCGCGCGGATGTTGCCATGCCTGCTTCGTCTCCCGCGACCTTCCGCGATCTGATTCGCGCCTCAACCGGGACCACGGCCCGTTCGCCGTCCTTCCGGTTCCCCTCCGCGCTAACGCCGATCCGCGGTTCCGTGGCAGTGGAGTCACGATCGCGTTTATTGATTCCGGATTCTTCCCCCACGCAGAACTGAAGAACGGAGTGAACAGAATCCTCCGGATGACCGACGTAACATCCAACAGGGGAGGCGCTGCCTACTTCAGGTTTCCACATCCTGAGAGCTGGCACGGCACCATGTCCAGTGTGATCGCGGGTGGTTCCGGGTCGCTTTCCGATTCCTTCTATCGCGGGATCGCAGATGAAGTGCGTGTCGTGTGCATTAAGGTCTTCAACAGAAACACGCGCAGGATCACA
>JAOUDE010000072.1 GCA_029859455.1 Ignavibacteria bacterium
GATCATCGATGCAACCGCGGACCTCGCCTGCGCCTATAAGATCAACCTGGCGTTTTTCGAGGCTCACGGTGTGAGCGGCTTGAGATCGATGGAACAGGTTCTTCAGAGAATTCCGTCCGGTGTCCTTTCCATCGGCGACGGGAAACGGGGAGATATCGGCAATTCGGCCGCCATGTATGCCAGAGGACTGTTCCGGGATTTCGGTTTCGATGCCGTGACTGTGAGTCCTTATATGGGAGAGGACTCCGTTCTGCCATTCCTGGCCAACAGGTCGAAAGGCGCGTTCGTCCTTGCTCTGACCTCGAACAAGGGGGCGGCCGACTTCCAGTATCTCCGCTCCGGAAAAAAGAGACTCTACCAGCATGTGGTCGCGCGTGCCGAATCCTGGAACGGAAAGCGGAACTGCGGCCTCGTCGTTGGAGCAACCAAGCCGTCGGAACTGCGCCGGATCAGGACGATGGTTCCGACCATGCCGATTCTGATCCCGGGGATCGGTGCCCAGGGTGGAGACCTTCGTTCCTCCGTGCGGTATGGTTGTACGGCCAAAGGTGATCTTGCGTTGCTGAATGTCGGCCGGACGATCCTCTACGCATCATCAGGAAAGAACTTTGACGCCGCTGCCCGCTCATCCGCTGAGCAGGTTCGGGATGAAATCAACCACCACCGTAAGCTTCGTTTCAAGCGTTCCTAGCAACATTCCCGCTCCCGCCTGTATCTGTCTCACAAATGACAGGCGGCAACATGTCACCTCACACCGTTTCAGAATCAATCTTCAGGGAAATGTGGCTGGCACGTTTCTTCGAGTGGACACCCCTCTACACGAACGACAACGCTCGGGTCAAGGTCCTCGGCAGTGGCCGGCTGAACAATGATGCCGGCCCTGATATTCTGGACGCGAGGATTCGCATCGGAGAAACGATATTCCACGGAGATGTGGAATTTCATGTCGAAGCATCCTCCTGGTACGCCCACGGGCACCACCTGGATGAACATTACAACCGGACGATCCTCCACCTTGTTTTTTTCATTCGTCCGTCGGACCGGCCTGCCTTCACCTTGAGCGGCCGTCAGGTTCCTCTCGTGTTGACCAACCCCTCGTCCGCTCTCACCGGTCGAAGCTGCGATCCTCATCTCCCCTGCTATGATTTCAACCGGTCTGTCACGCAGGCGACCGTCACCGCCTGGCTTGCCCAGCTTGCATGGATCCGGATGGAAAGGAGAGTGCTCCAATTCGGAGAAAGACTGAAGCGGATCGCGATCGAGGAACAACGAGTGGAATATGAGTCGGAAGCAACGGAGAGGACCCGGGGCTCAGATACCCCGGATGGTGAGGTATTGTGGGAGCAGCTTCTCTATGAAGGATTGATGGAGGCGGCAGGATATGAGAAGAACCGAAAGCCATTCCTTGATCTCGCCCGGTCGGTACGGATCCCGATGCTGAGAAGAATCGGCTTTTCCGATTCGGAAGGAGTCATGGCACTCCTCTTCGGTGCAGCGGGCCTCCTCCCGCCGTCCCGCACGGTAGCCGATCCGGAGAGCCGGGCCTACCTCCACCGGCTCCTGCGTCGATGGAGAATACTCCGTCGATCGTACCGCGGACCGCTGCTTCATGCCGGAGACTGGTTGTTCTTTCGTCTCCGACCCGCGAATTTTCCGACTGCACGACTCGCGGCAATCTGTTTTCTCCTCCCCCAATTGTTCGGAAACCGGGGATTCCGCGGGATGGTGTCCCTTCTTGCCAGAGGCAACTATCCCGCCAGGGAAACGCTGCGAAAATTCGATCGCGTGCTGACGGCTCGTCCTGATTCCTACTGGAGAACGCACTTCAGGTTCGGACCGCCAACGGTCGCTCCTGTGTACATGCCGGGACGTGCGCGCAGGCTCGACATGATCGCCAATGTGCTGCTGCCGGTGATGATCCTCTACGGACGAACGTTCCGTCTTCCGCTTGTGGAGGCAAGGGCATTCGACCTGTTCTCGCTCATGCCCTCCCTTCAGAACAACCGGATTACCAGAATAATGGAGACCGAACTGCCCGGGAACCTGCAACTCCGTTCCGCGTCCCTGCAACAGGGCGCGATTCAACTCTCGCAGGAGTACTGCAGCAGGGGTCGTTGCGGCCAGTGTGCCATCGGTCGGTCTGTAGGCCTGTGGGGCCTGAGCTCCGACCGGGATACCCCCGGGCTCCGGTAAATCCCTACTCGTGGATCGGCAGTGATTGTCCCTCGATCCATGGCGCCCCAGCTGCCTGGAGCTCCCATTCCATCGCCGGGATCCTGTTCTTCAGAATGTCGTGCACATCGATCGAAAGTGCGGTGAATTGATCCCGCGCGATATCCAGGCTCCGCCTGTGCATCGGTGTCGGGCCGTATGTCGACAACATCGTCCCGGTGATCGCAGCACCGAACCGGTCTCCGATGGTGGGCTCCGTCTTTTCCCCCACCTCACCCTTCGGTTTGCTCCCGCCCAGCTGCTCGTCCAGTTTCATCAGGTCGGTCTGCAGCGCATGCAGCCTGGCATCAAGGTCTCCCGGCCCGATCGTTGCTCTTGAGAGCGCGGTCCGCATCGCTTTCAGTCTGGCAAGACCGTTCTGCAATTCCAGTGAGAGAGCGGAGTTTCGCTTATCGAAATCCGACAGCTCTTTCCAGAACGATGCTACTTCTTCAGGGGTCGCGGACGGAAGCGAACCCTCGCGGAGTCTGGTCACTTCGAACGGTGAGGGACCAGCAAGACCGGTGACCACACCGTCGACCTGTTTCGAGAGTGCAACAGTGTAGCGCCCCGGTTCGACCATCATCCCTTCCGGCTCGTCGTCCGGATCCTCGATCGGCCTGGCATTCAACCGGACGGCATCAGTCGGGGGCAGTCTGAGATCCCAGGTGATCCGGTGGAATCCCTCCGCGGTCGAACCCTGAAGCCGCCGCACGACGTTGCCGGCCTCGTCACGAACGGTGATCCAGATCGCGGGCGGCTGTTCCCTCGCCTCGGATTCAAGCAGATCCCAGCCCGGGAAACCGACGGCCTTCCCTTCCTTGAGTTTCTTCTTTTCCTCTTTTTGACGAACCTCTTTCCTGGTGGTCAGTCCTTCTCTCAGGAAGTAAGTGAATGTTGCACCAAACTCAGGGTTGGGCGCCGTAAAGTATGCATCACCCTGGGAGGCCTTCGGACTGAATCCCAGGTGCGGGCGTTCTATGTACCACCACGCCTTCCCCGGCGTGAAGATCGCCGCTTCACGGTTCATCACCGAATCACTCAGTTGACGCAGAAACGCGTAGTCATCCAGCACATAGAAGCCTCTGCCGAACGAGGCCGCAACGAGATCATTCTCTCTCCGCTGAATCGCCAGATCGCGGAATGAGATCGTCGGCAGCCCGCCGGACATCTTCGTCCACTTCTGCCCGGCATCGAGCGACACATAGACGCCGAACTCTGTTGCAAGGAACAAAAGCTCCGGCTTCACATGGTCCTGAACGATCCTCCACACGAGCGTCCGCTCCGGAAGGGTTCCGCTGAGCTTCTTCCAGCTTTTTCCTCTGTCATCACTCACCAGCAGGTAGGGATTCAAATCGCCGAACTTGTGATTGTCGAGAGCGACATAGACCCGGTCTGTTTTGAAGAGATCCGCTTTGATGTCATTCACGAACGCAGTCGCGGGAACATCCGGCAATGACCCCGCTTCGACCCTCCTCCAGTTCTTTCCTCCATCCTCCGTGATCTGAATGAGACCATCGTCCGTGCCCGCATAGATCAGGCCTTCCTGGAGCGGGGATTCTGCAAGCGATGTGATCGTGTTGTAGGTGGACATCGCGTAGATGTCCCACGGGTTGTCAAAGCTCTGCGTGCTTCCCATGATCGGCAGGGCGATCCGTTCCTGGTTCCGGGTCAGGTCGCCGGAGATCGCCACCCAGCTGTCACCCCGGTTTTCGGATTTCCAGACACGCTGTGATGCGAACAGGAGATGCGCCGGGTTGTGCGGGCGAACCAGGATCGGTGCGTCCCAGTTGAACCGCTCATGGTCCTCATAGGCTTCCGGCTGAGGCTGGATATAGACAATCTCACCGGTTCTGCGGTCTGTCCGTACGAGATTCCCCTGCTGCCATTCCGAGTACACGATGTCAGGGTTACCCGGTTCCGTGGCAGGCTGGTGTCCGTCACCGAACAACGTAATGAACCAGTCGGCATTGCGGATCCCCTGCAGGTTGTCGGTCCTCGAAGGGCCGCCGTGCGTATTGTTGTCCTGTGTACCGCCATAGATATAATAGAACGGCTCGCTGTCGTCCACGGCGACTTTGTAGTATTGCGTAACCGGAAGGTTTGCCACGAACTTCCAGGTCGCTTCTCCGTCAAACGTCTCGTACAGACCGCCGTCTGTGCCGACGAGGATATAATCGGGGTCGGACATCTTCCAGGAGATTGCGTGGTTGTCACCATGCTTGTTCTTTTCGTTCATTCTCCGGAATGTTTTCCCTCCGTTATCGGAGACCTGCATCCGCACATCCACGAGGTACAGCTTGTCGAACTGGTGCGGCGAGGCGTAGAGTTCCTGGTAATAATGCGGGCCTGTCGCGCCGGAGACGGTTTCCGACATCTTCTTCCATGACGAGCCTCGGTCTTCGGAGCGGAAGACGCCTCCGGTCCTCCGGTCGAGCTCGATCGCCGCATACAGAACATCCGGCTTATGCGGTGAAACAGCGAGACCGATTTTGCCGGGGTTCGAGGTGGGAAGTCCGTTGGTCAGTTTCTCCCAGGTTGCACCGCCGTCACTGCTCCGGTGGATTCCCGATCCGGGGCCTCCCCCCATGTACGCGGCGACATTCCTGTGGCGTTGCCAGGTTGCGGCGTAGAGGCGATCCGGATTGGTCGGGTCGATTACCACTTCCGTCGCTCCGGTCCATTCTTCATCACCGAGGGTCCGATTCCAAGTCGTCCCCCCGTCTGTCGAACGGTAGAGTCCCCGCTCGCCACCCTTGCTCCAGAGCGGACCCTGAGCAGCTACCCAGATGACATCCGGGTTTTCGGGATGTATGATGATCCTGGAGATATGCTCGCTTTGTTTCAAGCCGACGTTCTTCCATGACTTCCCCGCGTCGTCGCTCCGGTAGACACCATCGCCGTATCCGACATGCCGGCCTCCGACGTTCTCCCCCGTACCAACCCAGATCCTGTTCCTGTTGTGCGGATCGATCGTGACACAGCCGATGGAGTAGACAGGCTGTTTGTCGAAAAGCGGCTCCCAGGTTGTGCCGGCATTGGTTGTCCGCCAGACACCGCCCGAGCCGACAGCCACGTACCATAGACTTTCATCCTCTGGATCGATCGCTATGTCGGCGATCCTGCCTGACATGAACGCAGGGCCGATCGACCGGAACTTGATATCGGCAATCGTTGAATCACCGAACGGAAAACTCCCCTGGGAGTCTGCCCCCCGGGCCGATAACAGGAGCAACGGAACAAGGATAGCGAAGCGGAAGAGAACTTTCATACAGGATGCCTCCAGAAGGAATCGGTTTGATGAAGTGCGACAGTCCGGACTGAATTGCAGAAACAGCGGATCGGTGGATAATGAACAAAAAAAAACTAAGCCGGGACAGTCCCCCGGTTATTTGGTCCATTCCTGTGTTGATATTGCTTTTCCCCCCTATTCTCAGTAAGGTTTTGATGATACTTACGGAGGAAACATGAAAACGGCACTCGCTTTCGCCCTGCTGCTGGCCGGAACAACATCATCTATACAGGCCCAGGAATCGTACAATGTGGTTCAAATCGGCCGGATCTGGTTCGACGGACTCAGTTTCGGTGCGGATACGGCAGGCGGATCCGACTGCTGGGGGTATACGGCCCCTGACGGGACCGAATACGCGATTGTCGGAACGGTAACCGGAATTGCATTCGTGAATGCCGCGACTATGGAGGTCGTCGATGAAATACAGGGACCGACCAATGGTGATTTCCCCTGGAAGCACCGGGACATCAAGACGTACCGTCATTATGCCTATGCGGTCGGTGAAATGACCGGCACGAATGCGGGACTGATGATCATGGACCTGAGCACACTGCCTGACAGTGTTCGCTTTGTACAGGCATATCATCCCGCCGGCGATGTTACCTCCCACAATTTCTCAATCGATACGACGATGGGCTACGCCTATATCCTCAAACAGGGATACACCGGTTTCCGCATGGTCAGTCTTGCGGACCCGGAGAATCCCGTGGAGATGGGAACGGTCACCACACCCAACATCCATGATGTCTACGCACGGAATGACACTGTCTGGGTTGCGGAAGGCTGGAGCCCGACATTCTCCATGTACGACGTCAGCAACAAAGCCGCACCTTCGTTGATCCTGCGACATCCAATTCCCGCCGGGGGATACTCGCACAATATCTGGCCGACGGATGACGGGCGGTATGCGATTACCACTGAGGAAACAGATTTTAAGACAGTCAAAATCTGGGATGTCTCCGATCCCGGAAACGTCACGCTGGTCGGCGAGTATCTTGGATCGAGCAACCTCGCTCACAATGTGCATGTCAAAGGGGACCTTGTCTACATTTCACATTATGAGGCAGGCGTTACGGTTGTGGATATCTCAGACCCCGCCAACCCTGTAGAGGTCGCCGCGTTCGACACATTCCCGCGCGGGGACAATCCGAATTTCCGCGGCTGCTGGGGCGCGTATCCGTTCACGCAGAACGGCTACTTCTATGCGAGCGATATTGAAGGATACCTGACGGTCCTGCAGCTCGACAGTGTGTCGACCGGAGTCGGAACCAGCCCGGAACTCCCGGCCGGTTTTTCGCTGGAGCAGAACTATCCGAATCCGTTCAATCCCGCGACCAGCATCACGTTCCACCTTGCCGAAGCGGGCTTCGTCGCATTGACGGTCTACGACATTCTGGGACGCGAAATCGCGACGCTGGTGTCAGAGAACCTTTCTGCGGGCACCTATCGGCGCGAGTGGAACGCGAAAGGGGAGGCGAGCGGAGTGTATCTGTACCGATTGCAGGCGGGCAATATGGTTGAATCGCGGAGAATGGTGTTGGCGAGGTAAACGGCGGGAAGAAGACAGGAGTCAGAAGACAGAGGTCAGAAGACAGAGTTCAGGGGCCAGAACCCGGAATCCATTCAAAACCACCAAATGACCCGATGATCAAATGACAAAATTTCTCCTCTAAGTTTTCTGCTCTTTCTTCTTTGCCGCCGGGAACAGGATGTTGTTCAGAATAAGCCGGTAGCCGGGTGAGTTCCGGTGCAGGGAGAGGTCGGTCGGCGGGTCACCGACCGCATGCTGGTAATCCTCCGGATCATGGCCGCCGTAGAACGTGAATGTCCCCCTCCCAAGATTACCGTGCAGGTAGCGGACCTGGTCCAACCCCTCCTTTTCCGCCAGCAGGACGACGGAATTCCTGATCAGCCCTTTCTTGAAATTCGTGGTCTGTCCGAGGAACCCTTTCAGGACGTTTACGTGGTTCTGTGTGAGCATCGTCGGTACCGGGTCGAATTTGGCGGAGAATTCGAACAGCGTGAAATAGTCGGTTGCCTGGTTCTGGGTGGCGAGCAGATCGCTTGGCGGCTGGTCGATATCAGAATACTCGTAACGCATCGGGTTCCGTTCGAGCGTGAAATCTGTGAATGCGAGGCTTTTCGAAAAATCGAGGCGCTGTTGTGCATCCGGATCCGGCGGATCGCCGTCGAACATCACGTCGCAGATGTCAACATTCTCAGCGGCCAGCGCAATGTCGAACGTATCGGTCGCAGAGCACATGGCAAACAGGAATCCCCCTCCCGCGATATATTCTTTGATGACCCTCGCAGTCCGTTTCTCCATCTCTGAAACCTTGCGGAAGCCGTGCTCCTTCGCCTTCCGCTCCATCATTACCTGCTGTTCCACATACCATGCGGCCGCGGCAAACGAAGCGTAGAACTTCCCGTACTGGCCCGTGAAATCCTCATGGTGGAGATGCAGCCAGTCGTACTCCGCCAGCTTCCCCGACAACACATCGTCGACCCAGATCTTGTCGTATTGTATTTCCGCGTACTCGAGCGCCAGGGTCACGGCGTCGTCCCACGGCTGAAAATTCGGCGGTGCGTAGACCGCGACGCGCGGCGGTGTCTCGAGCCGTATCACATCGGTGTTGGTCTCCTCACTCTGTACCTGCGCATATACCTGTGAAGCCTCGGAGCCGGTCAGTCCGGTGAAGTTCACTCCCCGGATCCTGCACTCGCTGGCGATCTGTTCCTGATAGTCGACCATGAACGCTCCGCCGCGATAGTTCAGGAGCCAGTCCACCTCCATTCCCCGCGTGAGCGACCAGAACGCGATGCCGTATGCCTTGAGATGGTCCTGCTGTGTCAGGTCCATCGGAATCAGCAGTTTCACCTGCGGGTAGGCGATCCCGCAACAGCATATAACCAGCGCCGCAAGCGCCCCCAGCCGCAACCCGGCGACCCGGCCGGAAATCTGTTTCTTCATCCCGCTCTCCTCCTTATTCAACTGCCGCATCGAGTCCAATGACCGAAACGGAACCGATCTCCTCCAGCATCTCCGGACGCGCCGATGACGGCATCACAAGCACGATCAGCAGATCATCGATCAGGAATCGCTCCTTGATCACACGGTTCATTTCCTCCAAACGAACGCTCTTTACATCTTCGATATAGGTCTGAAGATAGTCGGACGGAAGTCCGAACAACTCCCCATCGGTGATCCTAGAAGCGAGCGCCCCGGGAGTCTGCAGACCCCGTGCGAATCCGCCGGCGATATAGTTCTTCGCTTTATCCACCTCCTCTGCTGTTGGTCCATCAGACCGGAACAGGGAGATCTGGTCGAGGACAACGGCGAGAAGATCGGCCGTCGTCTCCGTTCTTGTGAATGTGCTGATTACATAACTTCCGCCCGCGAGCGAAGACGGAAAGCCGCTGGAGGCGCCGTAGGTCAGACTCCGTTTCACCCGGAGCTCATCGATCAGCCGTGACGTAAACCCTGAACCGAATACGGTATTCGCCACAAGCAGGCTAAACCGATCCGGGTGATTTATCGGCACACCTGTGTTACCGATCCTTACCTGTGTCTGTGTGGCATCCGGCTTATCCACCACAATGATGCTCTTCCCCGGGCGTGGCACCGGTGCCTCCGTGATTGTGCGACTCACCACACCCCGCTCCCAGAGTCCGAATGCCCGGGCGAGCGATTGTTTCAGGACCGCGGGATCAACATCGCCGACTGCCACCAGCATGGCATTCCCCGGCACAAAGATCGAACGATAGAACCGGTCGAGATCCTCCCGGGTAATCGCCCCGAGTGACGCGAACGTTCCCTCAACCTGCCTGCCGTAGGGATGATCACCGTACACATTCCGCGTGAACACCCGGGAGGCGATCGCTGAGGGATCTTCCTTCATACCCTCCAGCTCCGCAAGACGCTGTTTTCTCTCGCGATCGAGCTCAGCCTGGGGGAACGAAGGACGCAGAACCACATCCGAGAACAGGTCGATTCCTGTGTCGAGATCCTTGCTCAGAACCTCCATCGTCACGGCGCAGTAATCGAGCCCTGCCCCGGTTGAAACATACCCTCCTGTGAAGTCGATCTCATCAGCGATCTCGGCAGACGACCGCGACGTCGTCCCTTCCTTCAACAGCGCTGCCATCATCGATGCCACTCCCGGCCTGTCAGCCGGGTCGTCTGCAGAACCGCCCCGGACCATTAGCCGGAGGTGGACAACCGGAACACGGTCGTATTTCATCAGAACGACCGTCAGCCCGTTCTCCAGAGTGTCACGCTCCACTGGCGGGATATTGATCCGCTGGGCTGATGCGTCAACACATGAGAATGCAACCAGCAGCACCAGGATCTGCTTCATTCCGCCTCCTCCCTCTGTTCCGGAACAAGAGTGACGACCGTCCTCCGGTCCGGAACCAGATACTCTTTCGCCACGCGCCGGATGTCGTTCACGGACACAGCAGAGAGCCTCTCTGTCATCTCGAACGCTTTCGCGTATCCGCCCCATATGACTTCGTAGTGTCCCATCCTCGAAGCGATCCCGCTGTTCGTCTTGAACCCGCTGACGTAGCTCACCTGTGCCCCGTTCTTTGCCTTTTCGAGTTCCCGCTCCGTCACCCCGTAGGCGGCCACGGAGTCGATGGCCCTGTAGATCTCCTGCTCTACTTCTTCGGCGCTCATACCGGTCCTCATCTGGGCGTAGACGGTAAACAGCCCCGGGTCGATATACTGATCAACGGTTGCTTCAACGGCCGTTACCGCTTCAAGGTCATAGACGAGCCGTTTGTACAGACGCGAACTCCGCCCGTCCGAAAGGATTGCGGAGAGAAGCAT
>JAOUDE010000382.1 GCA_029859455.1 Ignavibacteria bacterium
GAACCTCCGTCGGCGCCTCCTTCCGGATGAAAATCCGGTCAAACTCCTTCTCTGCTGTCGCCGCATCCTTCTCGGAATAATAGGAAGTGACAATAGCCCGCGCGAGTCGGCGCTTGATGTTCCGCGGGTTGACATCCGGATCGTTCAGCTGTTCATCGATCGATTTCAGTTCCTCAGCCGGGAGGCTGGTGGTGAGGACAAAGTACTGCATCATCACAGAGTCAGGAATGGAGAGGACCTTGCCGTACATCTGGGCAGGACTTTCACTGATGCCGATATGATTGTCGAGCGACTTGCTCATCTTCTCGACTCCGTCCGTTCCGGGGAGGATCGGCATCGTGATGATCACCTGCGGGTTCATTCCGTACTCGCGTTGAATATCGCGCCCGACGAGGAGATTGAACTTCTGATCCGTTCCGCCGAGTTCCACGTCCGCCTGCACCGCTACGGAGTCCATTGCCTGGGCCAGCGGATAGAGAAGTTCGTGCATGCTGATCGGTTCCTGTGCCTTGAACCTTTTTTCGAAGTCGTCCCTCTCCAGCATGCGCGCCGTTGTGTACCGTGCCGCGAGCATGATGACATCGGCGAACGTCATCTTCCCGAGCCATTCAGAATTGTAGAGCATCTGGATCTTGCTGGTCGAGAGGATCTTCGTCGCCTGTTCGAGATAGGTCCGGCCATTCCTCCGTGTTTCGTTCAGGGTAAGGGGAGGGCGGGTCTTGTTCCGTCCGGACGGATCTCCGATCATGCCAGTGAAATCACCGACAATCAGGATTGCTTTGTGTCCGAGATCCTGAAACTGACGGAGTTTTCTCAGTACAACGGAGTGACCGATATGGAGATCGGGCCGGCTCGGATCGCAGCCGAGTTTGACATTCATCGGAGTGTTGTTCTTCACCGATTGCTCCACCAGGCGGGCGAGGTCCTCCTCAGGGATGATCTCAGCCGTTCCGCGGCGGATCAGATCCATTTGTTCGTTAACGGGTGCGAGCAAGGGGTTCTCTAGTGTGCAAGACGGCGGCGGATTGAACGTTCAGCTTCCCGGCGGGAGATATCCTGACGCTTGTCGTATTCTTTCTTGCCGCGGGCGATTCCCAGAAGCACCTTGGCGACGCCGCGGCGGAAATAGAGTTTCAAAGGAATGATGGTAAGCCCCTTTTCATTTGCCCTGCTGTAGAGTTTCCGTATTTCCTTCCTGTGCAGCAGCAGCTTCCGGGGTCTGGTGGGCTCGTGCGTTCCCGAACTATCGTGCTTGTAGGGGCTGATGTGCATTTCATGGAGCCAGACCTCGCCGTCATGGACAACAGCATAACCGTCGACCAGGTTTGCGTTCCCGTTGCGGAGTGATTTCACCTCATGGCCCAGCAGAACAAGCCCCGCCTCGAATGTCTCCATGATGGTGTAGTCATGGCGGGCCTTCCGGTTCGTTGCAATGATCTTTTCCCGGGATTCGTCACTCCGTTGCGTCATTGTCGAAAATTTTTGCTCAGTATAGCGAAATTGGAATGGAAAATCAATGCGAACCTTGTTCAACTGCCCGACGGACACGGTCACGGCAGGTTGCTTTTCGTTGACCCATTCAGTATATTTTTCTGCTTTCAGATCTCCTTGATCGCGACTGGGAGCCTTCCGGAGGTGATGACCGGCCCCGGATGTTCCAAGCGATGCCTTGCCGGGCCTTCCCGTTTTCCTCTTCGTTCAGGACTCCCAGGTCGGCATGTGATCGGGGACCACCGAAGGGAAGCGATTCCCTTTTTTCTTGTTCAGCCGAAGGATCCAATGTCCACAGACGCATATGACGTTGTCGTCATCGGGGGCGGCCCCGGTGGTTACACAGCAGCAATCCGTGCAGCACAACTGGGAATGAGAACCGGCATTATCGAAAAAGACCGCCTCGGTGGTATTTGTCTGAACTGGGGATGTATCCCGACGAAAGCACTCCTGAAGAACGCCGAGATCCTCCACCTGTTCAAAAAATCGGCCGAATGGGGGATTACGTATGAAAATCTCCAGGTCGACTTCTCGAAGATTATTCAACGGAGCAGAGGGATTGCCGACCGGATCTCCAAGGGTGTCGGTTTTCTCATGAAGAAGAACAAGATTGACCATATCTCCGGGCATGCCCGCTTGACCGGAGACCGGGGGATCGAAGTGACCGGAAGTGATGGAAAGAAGAGGTCTGTTAATGCTTCCCATATCATTGTGGCGACCGGTGCACGACCCCGCTCCGTTCCCGGAGTCACGATTGACCGGAAGCACGTCATTACCAGTTCGGAGGCGATGAGTCTTGCCACAAGGCCCGAATCGATGGTCATTGTGGGTGCGGGAGCGATCGGGATTGAATTCGCGTATTTTTACAATTCCCTTGGAACGAAAGTGACGGTGGTGGAAATGCTCCCCACCATACTGCCGGTGGAGGACAGGGAAATCACCAAACTCATGGAAACGAGCCTCAGGAAGCAGGGGATTGAAATTCTCACCGGGACCAGAGTTGAGAAGATCTCAACAGGCGCT
>JAOUDE010000073.1 GCA_029859455.1 Ignavibacteria bacterium
CTATGTGGATGACGATTACGGACTGGATCGCTCCCTCCGGGAGACGGTGAAACGAATCTTCCCCGAACAGGAACTCACCGAGCTTCCCTTCAACCACGGCCTTTACACAAGCCATTTCCGTTTTCCCGACGGCCCCCCGAAGATCCATCAGCATGACGGCAAGGCCCCGCAGGGGTTCGGGCTGTTCGTGGGAAGCCGCCTGGTGCTCTATTATACGTACGAATCGAACCCGGGCGACGGATGGGCTGATCCGGAGGTGCACAACGACCCTGAGGTTACCCGTCTCGAAGCGCTTCGGTTCGGATGTAACATCGTTGTCTGGGCGTTGAGTAACTGATGGCCCGCCGGCAGAACAGTGACCCCCTCGAAGGGATCAACCAGGTGCAAAGGAAGCTCCAATCGGTCAGGCGGCGGAACAATCTGGCAGTCTTCCTTCAGCGGAGCGCGGTTCTTATCATGTTCTACCTGGGCGGTACGCTCGTTGTCTCGCTGGCGGAACATGTTCTCAATGCCGGCACGTTCGTCAGAGCGATCCTTTTCTGGTCTCTCCACGGATCCGCCGCGCTGTATCTTCTGATCTCTGTTATCCCGCCGCTCCTGGTTGTCCTGGGGCTCCGGAACGGTGAGAGCGATTTTGAAACGGCGGCCGGAATCGGCCGGCTCGTCCCCTCGCTGAAGGATCGTCTTCTCAATGCGCTGCAACTTGTTTCCGATGCTGACTCGGGCCGCCGCTATTCCGGTGAGCTGGTGCAGGCGGCATTTGAAGATGTCCTGAAGGTCGTGGATGAGTCGGACCTGAACAGCACAACCGACTTCCGCCCTTCACGCGTGAAGGCCGCACTCGCCGGAGGGACCGCATTGCTCACGATTGGCCTGTTTCTTCTTTCTTCAGGCGCCCTGCCGGAAGCCCTCAATCGTGTGTGGAGCTATGGAACAGAGTTTACTATCCCTCCGCCATTCAGACTGGTGCTCGAACCCGGCGATACAGAGGTGTTAAAGGGAAAGCCCGTCACATTCGTTGTACGGATCGAGGGGGAGTCCCCGGATCCGGTCCAGTTGTTTGCTCGACCCGAGAGCCAGGAACGGTTTGAATTACTTGAACTACGGAATGAACGAAGGGGAGTCTACAGGCATCAGATTGGTACGGCGGCCCGTTCTCTCGTGTACTATGCCCGGTCCGGTGATGCCGAGACGGAGCAGTACCGGCTCACCGTCCTCAATCCACCCCTTATCCGGTCAATGCGGCTGACGGTTTCCCCCCCGGCGTATTCGGGGCTTGCGGAACGGGAGCAGGAGGATCACCATGGCGATGTCTCCGGCCTTCCGGGGACGAGGATAACGTACCGGATCGAATCGTCCAAGGAGCTTTCCACCGCGGAAATTGTTTTTGACGACTCCACACGCCACTCACTGGACGTGGCCGGAGCGAGGGCATCCGGAACCATACGAACGACCCGCACAACCGGATACACTCTGTCCCTGGTCGATCGGGAAGGACTGAAGAACAGGGATCCGGTCCATTATTCGATCAAAGTTGTTCCGGATGAGCATCCCCGCGTGGTTATTGAAATCCCCGGGACCGATATCAATGTTGCCGGCAATGAGGATCTGCAATTGCTCATCCGGGCTTCTGATGACTATGGCATCACGCGGGTGCGTCTCGGCTACCGACTCATTGCATCACGGTATGAACAGCCGTCAGAGGTGGACCGTTTTTCGGATATCCTGCTCCCGGCCGACTTCAAATCCAACGGTCTGCTCCCGCATATCTGGTCGCTGGGCGAGCTTAGCCTGGTCCCGGAAGACGTTGTTTCATACTACGTGGAAGTATATGACAATGATGTTATCCTGGGCCCGAAGCTCACGAGGAGCGACCCATATACCCTTCGCCTTCCCTCCATGGAAGAAGTTTTCGCACAGGTGGATGAGCACCACGAGTCCGGATTCGAGAAACTGAAGGAAGCGCTCACCGAGGCGGATGAAGCGCGCAGGAATGTGGAACAGCTCCAGGAAGAACTCCGGAAGAAACAGCAGCAGGCGGACTGGCAGGAACGACAGCGTGCCGAGGAGCTGATGGAACGATACAGGAACATCCAGGAATCTCTGTCAGAAACCGCAGAGCTGGTCGATCAGATGATTGAGGAGATGAAGAGGAGCAGCCTTCTTTCTCCGGAGACTCTCGAGAAGTATCAGCAACTGCAGGAACTCCTGGCCGAGATGAACTCACCGGAGTTGCAGGAGGCTCTGAGGCGCCTTCAGGAATCGTTCCGCCAGCCGGACCCTGAAGAGGTATTGGCGGCGATGGAAAAGATGAACCTGACCGAGGAACAGTTCCGGAAGTCGATCGAACGGACCATGAATCTCCTGAAGCGGGTTCAGATCGAGCAGAAGGTGGAAGAGGCGATCAGGCGGATGGAAGAGATGCTGGCTCAGCAGGAGGAGTTGCGTGCATCAGCCGAAGAGGCGAACGATGCGAACGATCGCAATGCCGCGGAAGAAGCTGCGCGTGAACAGCAGGACCTCGCCGGGCGAATGGAACAGATGGACCCGCTTCTTGAATCGCTCGAGCAGATGATGAGTGAGTTCCCGAACGAGATGCCTCTCGAGGCACTGGAGGATGCGCAGGCGCAATTTGACAGCAGCGCCATGGCGGAGCGGATGGAGGAGCTCAGCGAGCAGCTCCGTAATATGGAGCTGGAGCAGGCGATGAGCGGCCAGCAGCAGATGTCGTCATCGATGCAACAGATAGCGGACCAGCTCCGCCAGATGCAGCAGATGATGCAGGCGAACCAGCAGCAGGAAATCGTGAATGACTTCAGAGAGATCTACCAGGACCTGCTGGAGCTCTCACAACGGCAGGAGCAGATGAAGAATGAAACGCATGGGCTTGAGAGGAATTCTCCTCTCTTCCGCGAAGGTCTCGCCGGTCAAATGGAGGCATTGCAGAATCTGGGGAGCGTAACGGAACGCCTGGCAGCGGTCTCTCAGAAAACCTTCGGTGTCACACCTGAAATGGGCGAATCCATTGGCGAAGCGATGGCAAACATGTCGGCGGCAATGGAAGCTCTGGGGCAGAGGAATTCGCAGGGCGCCGCGCACTCCCAGGAAGGAGCAATGGGTGCCTTGAATGAAGCGGCGCAGCAGGTGCAGTCCTCGCTGCAGGCGATGATGCAGGGAGGCGGAGAGGGAATGGGGATGGCTGGAATGATGCAGCGGCTCCAGGGGATGAGTGCCATGCAGCGCGGGATCAATCAGGGGACGCGCAACATGGGATCGCTGGGTCAGCAGGAAGCGGCCGCGATGGCCCGTCTTGCCGGTGAGCAGGGGCGCGCCAGGAAATCACTGGAGCAGCTGGCGAGAGAAGCCTCGCGTGCGGGTGAGTTGAGCAAACTCCTGGGTGATCTCAACAAGACCGCCCAGGAGATGCGGGAGGTTCAAACAGATCTCGCGCAGGGAAGCATCAGACCTGAGACACTTCGGAAGCAGGAACGGATACTTTCGCGCCTGCTCGATTCGCAACGCTCCCTGCAGGAACGCGATTATGAGCAGAAGCGGAAAGCGGAGACCGCACGAGGGTATGAAAGAGATCGATTGCCGGGGACAGATCTCAGCTCGGTTCAGGCGAAGGAGCAATTGCGGCAGGACCTCCTGAGAGCAATGGAGCAGGGATATTCGAGTGACTATCAGGCAATCATCAGAAACTATTTCGAACTGCTTGAGAAGACGGAACCGGGTGACTGAGTTTTTCAGAATCAGCGATCGGCAGGGTTCTCCATGAGCCGGCCGGCACTTGCAGCGGCTCTGTACAGGGTCCACAGGAGGTTCCGGGTCTCTGAACTCAACAGCCAGAACTGCCGGCACAGATTCGTCAGTCATGAACTGAAGAAGATTGTTGCCGGAAGCGGCGGCCGGCTGTCGATCGAGGCAACCGGGCAATCGACGGAAGAGCGAATAATTCCGCTGGTCCGGTTCGGATCAGGTCCGGTATCGATCCTCCTGTGGTCTCAAATGCATGGCGATGAGCCAACGGCAACCCTGGCGCTGATGGATATCTTCCGGTTCCTCGGATCGGGCGGTATCAGGCAGATTTCCCCGGACTGGATCGAAGAGAGATGCAGCATCTACGTAATTCCGATGCTGAATCCAGACGGGGCGCAACGGTTCTCGCGGGTTACCGCCGGGATGATAGACATGAATCGGGACGCGCGAAGGCTTCGGACTCCCGAGGCGCAGTTTCTACGACGCATCCAGAAGTCGATCCGCCCGCGCTTCGGCTTCAATCTCCATGACCAGGAACTCAGCACGGTGGGCCAATCTTCAAGGATTGCTGCGATCGCGCTTCTTGCCCCGGCAGCGGATCAGGCGGCTCGGATGACGCCGGTGCGAAGGCGCGCTGTACAGGTCGGGGCTACGATTGCGCGTGCGCTTGGGAATCTTGCTCCCGGTCGGATTTCCAGCTACGACGATGCGCACGAGCCGCGCGCCTTCGGCGATATGATGCAGGCGTGGGGAACCAGTACCGTACTGGTGGAGTCGGGTCATTGGAAAGGTGATCATGAGAAAGAAAAGATCAGATCGCTGAACTTTGCCGGATTGCTGACGGCGATTCACTCGATCTCGGATGGCTCCTACAGAAGAATCTCCGTGGACCACTATCATGCCCTTCCGGGGAACAGCAAGCGGGCATACGATATTATTATCCGCGGAGTCAGAGTAATGAACACAGACAGGTCACAACGTCAATCAGATGTCGGTTTGCGTACTTCATGGAAAAAGGAAAAAAGGACCGGGGTCTCTGTTCGTGTCTGCGAGGTTGGCGATCTCAGGCATTTTTCATCGATTCTGGAGTTGCCAGGAGGTCGCCGGGGCGTTGAACCAAGCCATCTTACCCCCGGGCTGATACTCCCGCTCCCCTTCCTTGCACGCAATCTCCATATTTCCCTCCCCCCGAACCTGCTATAGCGATTCGCCTGTTTGTATTTCGATCTTACTTGTATTACCTTGATCGTCCGGGGGAATTCAGGAAAGTCATGGCTGTTTTATGCCAAAACATGAAAGAAGTCAAAAACACAAAGATTTTGAGGAAGAAGCACTTCCGCACCTTGATCTGCTCTTCAATTTCGCCCGAAAAATGACCAATTCGAGCGAGGATGCCTCAGATCTCGTTCAGGAAACATACCTGAAGGCGTACCGCTTCTGGCACAGCTATGAAAAGGGAACTAATATCAAGGCGTGGTTGTTTCGGATTTTGAGGAATACGTATATCAATCGGTACCGAAAGGAGTCGAAAGGACCGGACGAAGTGGATTTCGAGAGCGTACAAAACCTGAACCACAAGTCCAATGGCCACGGAACTCCTCCCCTCGATCAGGCCTTGGGAAGTCTCATGGAGGATGATGTATCGACCGCGATCGCATCGTTGCCGGACGACTTCCGGACGGTGGTGATCCTGTGCGACATCGAGGGGTTGTCGTATGAGGAGATAGCGGAATTTGTTGAATGCCCGATCGGCACGGTCAGGTCACGGTTGCACAGAGGCAGAAGGTTCCTGCGGACACAGCTTCTTGAGTACGCGAGGAAAAGGGGTTACGCAAACAAAAGCAATTGAGTCAATCACCGCGAGGAAAACGGAGTGAATTGTAACAGTTACCAGGAACTGATCACAGGAGCGGTCGACGGGGAGCTCACACAGGAGGAGAAGCGGTTTCTTTCCCTTCACCTCGAAGGCTGTGCGGGATGCCGCTCTGAGTATGATTCTGAAATCTCCCTGAAGACATTTCTGCGTGAAACGATGCTCGGGCATGATGCTCCGGCAGATCTCCTGAAGGCGGTCTCGGATGATTTACGGGGACAAATGGCCGCCAGTCCGGGGTCATGGGTTGACCGTTGGAAAGAGGCGTTCTCTGCCCCGTTTGCACGTCCGGCGCTCGCACTCGGGCTGACTGTAGTGCTTGCAATCATCTTCCTCACAGGCCAGCCATCGAACGACATCATTGATCAGTCCCTCGCACGATACGAGATGGTTACCGAGGAAACTTTCACGGTTCAATACGCTTCCAGTGAACCTGCGATTCTGAAAACATTCTTCGAAGCCAGGACAGATTTCCCTGTCCTCATTCCGGAAATGAAGGATTGTAAACTGCTCGGGGGTGTCCTTGACCAGAATCCGAACGGAGCTGTTGCCGAAGTCCTCTACGATCATGCATCAGAACATATCTTCCTTTCCCAGATTTCCTGGAACAGCCTTGGCAAAGAAGGAAGCTTGTCAATCGAAGCTGACGTAAAGGAGCAGCTGTTGAAGGAGAACCTGTTTATCCGGACAATGCCCAACGGCAACTCGGTTGTCCTCTGGAAGAAAGGTGCCACCCTGTGTGCTGCCGTGTCCACGATGAGCAGCGACGATCTCATCTACTGTCTCACCAGCGGAGATCCGGAGCTTCTGTCACAGCACTAAAGACTGCCCAGCTGTGTGCGAAGGCCTGCCCTCCGGGGCAGGCTTTTTTTTTGCGGAACTGAGGATCCCCTGCGGTCGGGGTCCGTTGGTGCTTTCTTGACAAGTGGGCAATGTCTTGGTATATTTTCTTTTGCATTCCAGGTGTCTCCTGACACCTGTCGTCATCTTGAGGGGTAAATGAATGGCCGATGAACGCGTGAAAGAGAAGAAAACAACCCGGTTGGCGACGAGTACCGCTCCCTCCACAATTCCCATCCTCCCACTCCGGGATGTCGTTGTTTTCCCCTATATGGTCTTTCCCGTTCTTGTGGGAAGGGATTCTTCACTGAAGGCGGTGAATCACGCGATTGAAGGGGATAAGCAGATCTTTCTCGCTGCCCAGAAGAACTCGCTCGTCGAAGAACCATCCGCACAGGACCTGTTTCCCGAAGGAACCGTTGCAAAGATCGTACAGATCCTCAAGCTTCCGAACGGTCTGATGAAAATCCTGGTTGACGGCGTCGCTCAGGCGACCATTACCAGGATCAATGATAACAACGGGTTTCTGGAAGCAGAGGTAACCACACACCAGGATGACGTCAATGTCAACCCTGAAGTCGATGCTCTCCTCCGCCATACATCAGGCCTGTTCGCCGAGTATGTCAGGCTCAACAGGAATATCCCGAACGAGATTCTGCTAGCTTTTGACAACCTCACGGAGCCCCGTCGGAAGGTATTCTATCTTGCTTCGCATATCCTCCAGAACGTCGAGGTCAAACAGAAGATCCTCCAGCAGACCACCCTCCGGGAGCAGTTACATGAGCTTATCAAAATCCTCAATTCCGAAAACGACGTCCTGAAGATCGAAAAGGAAATCGATCTGCGTGTGCACGACAACATTGCGAAATCACAGCGTAAGTATTTCATCCAGGAACAGATCAGGATTCTTCAGGATGAGTTGGGGGACGAAGAAGCGTCTCCGGAACTCGCGAAACTGCACAAGTCGATCAAGTCGGCCAAAATGCCGGCCCCCGTGGAGGAACGCGCGCTTGAGGAATTCGGAAAACTGAAGAAGACTCCGCCGCTTTCGCCTGAATCGGCCGTCATCCGGGGGTACATCGACTGGCTGGTGTCTGTCCCATGGTCGAAGAAGACCAGGGACAAGCTCGACATGAACAATGTCCGGACGATTCTCGACGAAGACCACTTCGGTCTGGAGAAACCGAAGGAGAGGATCCTCGAATACATCGCTGTCCTGAATCTCACGAAGAACATAAAGGGGCAGATCCTCTGTTTTGTCGGCCCGCCGGGGGTTGGAAAGACATCGCTGGCGAAATCGATCGCCCGGGCCCTCGGGAGAAAACTTGTAAGAGTGTCGCTCGGCGGCGTTCGCGACGAAGCTGAGATCCGGGGACACCGGCGAACCTACATCGGTGCGATGCCGGGAAAGATCATTCAGTCCGTCAAACGGGCCGGCGTGATCAATCCGGTGATGCTGCTGGATGAGATCGATAAGATGAGCATGGACTTTCGCGGTGACCCCTCAGCGGCCCTCCTCGAAGTTCTCGATCCGGAACAGAACATTGCCTTCAATGATCACTACCTCGATATCGACTATGATCTGTCCCAGGTAATGTTCATTACAACAGCAAACGTTCGCTACAATATTCCGCTTCCGCTTCAGGACAGAATGGAGATCATCGAGATTCCCGGATACCTCCATCATGACAAGAGAGAAATAGCGAAGCGATACATCGTACCGAAGCAGGTTGTCGCGCACGGGCTGTCCAGAACGATGAAAGTGAGCTTCCGCGATGATGCGATCGACAAGATTGTCCTCGAGTATACACGTGAGGCCGGGGTGCGGAATCTGGAACGCGAGATTGCTTCGGTATGCCGGAAGCTGGCCCGCTCGGTGGTGGGCGCCTCAAAGAAGAAGAACGGCCGGGTTCCCGCACAATCGATTGTAGTCAGCAGGGAAAAAGTCGAGACCTATCTCGGCGTCCCGAAGTTCAGAAGCCGCATGGCTGACGAATCCAGCCGCGTTGGCTCCGTCGTCGGCCTTGCATGGACCAGCGTTGGAGGGGATATTCTGAGTGTGGACGTGACGGTGATGCGCGGGCAGGAGAAACTCACGCTGACGGGCCAGCTGGGGGATGTCATGAAGGAATCAGCACAGGCCGCGCTGTCATACCTCCGATCCAACGAGCGTCGGTTCAAGCTTCCTGCAGGGTTCTCTAAAGGGAAGGAAATACATGTTCATCTCCCGGAGGGGGCAATCCAGAAGGATGGTCCATCTGCGGGAATCACCATGGCGATGGCGATGTACTCGGCGATTACGGGAAGACCGGCACGGACTGACGTGGCGATGACCGGAGAGATCACCCTTCGCGGCAAGGTCCTCGCCATCGGGGGGCTTAATGAAAAACTGCTTGCGGCCCAGCGACATTCGATTCTTGAAGTGCTCGTTCCGGAGGAGAATATGAAGGATCTGGCGGAAGTTCCGCCGAAGGTGAAAGAGGGATTGACAATCCGGCCTATCGCGAGAATTGAAGATGCGATCCCGATTCTGTTCGGCCGGTCGGCGAAACGAGGTCCAGGCGTCCGCCGGAAATCACGGACGATCAAGGGGAAGGTCTGATGTCAGAATTTATCGTAACAGCCAGAAAATGGCGACCGGTGAAATTCGAGGATGTGGTCGGCCAGGATCACGTGACAGGGACATTACGGAATGCCATGAAAGGCAACCGTCTTGCTCATGCGTACCTGTTCAGCGGTCCGCGCGGCGTCGGCAAGACAACGACAGCTCGCCTTCTCTCGAAAGCGGTCAACTGTCTCAACCCGGTCGACTCGAATCCCGACAATACCTGCGAGCTTTGCACGGAGATTACATCCGGACAGAGTTTCAATGTTCTGGAGATCGACGGTGCCTCCAACCGCGGAGTCGATGAGATCCGGTCATTGCGCGAATCGGTCCGGTACCCACCGACAAAGGGAACATACAAGGTCTATATCATCGACGAAGTGCATATGCTGACGAAGGAGGCATTCAATGCACTTCTGAAAACACTCGAAGAACCACCACGCCACGTCCTTTTCATGTTCGCGACCACGGAGATTCACAAGGTCCCCGCAACGATTCTTTCCCGCTGTCAGCGGTTTGATTTCCGCCGGCTCTCGGTTGAAGAGATTGTCGGCAATCTCCGGATCATCGCTGAGGCGGAGGAAGTATCGTTTGACACAGAGGCCCTGATGCTTATCGCGAGGAAAGCGGATGGTTCATTGCGGGACGCACAAAGCCTCTTCGATCAGGCAATCTCGCTGTGCGGCAAAAACATCACACACAAGGATATCACCCGCGAACTGAGGATTGTGGACCAGGACACGTTCTTCCGTGTATCGGACATGATCCGGAATCATGATGCCAAAGAGGCTCTCAGGATCATCGAGGACGTGATCTCGCGGGGATATGACCTGAAGGAGTTTCTGGAAGGAGTGACCGAACATATCAGGAACCTGCTAGTTGTTCGAATGATGGGTTCCTCCGGCGCACTAGAGGTTATTGACAATGTCCGGAAACGCTATGAAGCTGAGGCGGAGCATTTTTCCACTCCGGATCTTCTCAGGCTTCAGCGCTTTCTTTCAGGAACCCACACAGCTATCCGGTGGAGCAGTCAGCCGCGGTTCCGACTCGAAGCCGACTTCGTGCAGATGGCTCATCTGAGCGGTGCAGAAGATGTCGGATCACTGATTCAAAGGATCGATGACCTGAAAAAAAAAGCTCCTGAAATGCAGATCACCGGTGACCGGCCGATG